>NZ_JBSGZP010000455.1:0-6111 GCF_053611065.1 Streptomyces sp. NPDC054840 | reverse complement strand
GCGGCTACGCCTTGGGCGCCCGGGTCGTCGCCCTTTTCGCCGGGGCCGCCTTCTTGGCGGCTGCGGCCTTGGTGGCCACGGCCTTCTTTACCGGGGCCTTCTTGGACGGAGCCTTCTTCGCCACGGCCCGCACCGGGGACCCACCCGCGTCGGAGACCCGGTCGGCGCCCAGGATGTCCCGCAGGAACTTGCCCGTATGGCTGGCGCCCACCGAGGCCACCGCCTCCGGCGTACCTTCGGCCACCACCAGGCCGCCTCCGTAGCCACCCTCCGGGCCCATGTCGATGACCCAGTCGGCGGTCTTGATGACGTCCAGGTTGTGCTCGATGACGATCACCGAGTTCCCCTTGTCCACCAGCCCGGAGAGCACCTTGATCAGCTTCGAGATGTCCTCGAAGTGCAGACCGGTGGTCGGCTCGTCCAGCACGTAGACCGTCCGGCCCGTCGACCGCTTCTGCAGCTCGGAGGCCAGCTTCACACGCTGCGCCTCACCACCCGACAGGGTCGGCGCGGACTGGCCGAGGCGGACGTAACCCAGCCCGACCTCGTTGAGCGTCTTGAGGTGACGCGCGATCGTCGGCACCGCCTCGAAGAAGCCCAGCGCCTCCTCGATCGGCATGTTCAGGACTTCCGCGATGGACTTGCCCTTGTAGTGGACCTCCAGCGTCTCCCGGTTGTACCGGTCGCCGTGGCAGACCTCGCACGGGACGTAGACGTCCGGCAGGAAGTTCATCTCGATCTTGATCGTGCCGTCACCGGCGCAGTTCTCGCACCGGCCGCCCTTCACGTTGAAGGAGAAGCGGCCCGGCAGATAGCCGCGCACCTTCGCCTCCATCGTCTCCGCGAACAGCTTGCGGACGTGGTCGAAGACGCCCGTGTACGTGGCCGGGTTGGACCGCGGGGTACGGCCGATCGGCGACTGGTCGACGTGCACGACCTTGTCGACGAGGTCGTCGCCCTCGACCCGCGTATGCCGGCCCGGCACCGAGCGGGCGCCGTTCAGCTCACGCGCCAGGTGCGTGTACAGGATGTCGTTGACCAGCGTGGACTTACCGGAGCCCGAGACACCGGTGACGGCCGTCAGCACACCCAGCGGGAAGGACACGTCGATGTCCTGCAGGTTGTTCTCCTTGGCGCCGTGGACGGTCAGCTTGCGCTCCCCGTTCACGGGCCGGCGGATGTCCGGGATCTCGATGGACCTCTTGCCCGACAGGTACTGGCCGGTCATCGACTCGGTGTTCTTCAGCAGGTCCTTCAGCGACCCGCTGTGCACCACCTTGCCGCCGTGCTCTCCGGCGCCCGGACCGATGTCCACGACCCAGTCGGCCACCTTGATCGTGTCCTCGTCGTGCTCGACCACGATGAGCGTGTTGCCCATGTCCCGCAGCCGCACCAGGGTCTCGATGAGCCGGTGGTTGTCCCGCTGGTGCAGACCGATGGACGGCTCGTCCAGCACGTAGAGCACGCCGACCAGACCGGAGCCGATCTGGGTGGCGAGCCGGATGCGCTGGGCCTCACCGCCGGACAGCGTGCCGGCGGCCCGGTTGAGCGAGAGGTAGTCGAGACCGACGTCCACGAGGAAGCGGAGCCGCTCGTTGACCTCCTTGAGGACCCGCTCGGCGATCTTCTTGTCGCGGGCGTCGAGACGCATCCGCCCCAGGAAGTCCGCGCATTCGCTGATCGACATGGCGGCGACCTCGGCGATGGACTTCTCCATCACCGTCACGGCGAGCACGATCGGCTTGAGGCGGGTGCCCTCACAGGTCGGGCAGGGCACCTCGCGCATGTAGCCCTCGAAGCGTTCGCGGCTGGCGTCGCTCTCCGACTCCGCGTGCCGCCGCTTGACGAACGGCACGGCGCCCTCGAAGGCCGTCGTATACGCCCGCTCCCGCCCGTACCGGTTGCGGTAGCGGACCTCGATCTGCGTCTTGTGCCCGTACAGCAGGGCCTTCTTCGCGCGTGCCGGCAGCCCGGCCCACGCGATGTCGGTGCGGAAGCCCAGCTCCTGGGCGAGCGCGCCGATCAGCCGCTGGAAGTAGTCCTTGGTGTGACCGAGCGACCACGGGGAGACCGCGCCCTCGTCCAGGGACTTGTCCTCGTCCGGAATGATCAGCTCCGGGTCCACCTCCATGCGCGTACCGATACCCGTGCACTCGGGACAGGCGCCGAACGGCGAGTTGAAGGAGAAGGAGCGCGGCTCCAGCTCCTCGAAGGACAGGTCGTCGTACGGGCAGTAGAGGTGCTCGGAGTACATCCGCTCACGCTCGGGGTCGTCCTCGGCGAGGTCGACGAAGTCCAGGATCACCATGCCGCCGGAGAGACCGAGGGCGGTCTCCACGGAGTCGGTGAGCCGGCGCTTGGCGCTCTCCTTGACGGTGAGGCGGTCGATGACCACCTCGATGGTGTGCTTCTCCTGCTTCTTCAGCGTCGGCGGCTCCGAGAGCTGGATGGTCTCCCCGTCCACCCGCGCCCGGCTGTAGCCCTTGGTCTGAAGGTCGGAGAAGAGGTCGACGAACTCGCCCTTGCGCTCGCGCACCAGCGGCGAGAGCACCTGGAAGCGGCTGCCCTCGGGGAGCGCGAGCACCTTGTCGACGATCGCCTGCGGCGACTGGCGCGAGATGGGCCGGCGGCACTCGGGGCAGTGCGGCTTGCCGATGCGGGCGAAGAGCAGGCGGAGGTAGTCGTAGACCTCGGTGATGGTGCCCACGGTCGAGCGCGGGTTGCGCGAGGTCGACTTCTGGTCGATCGAGACGGCCGGGGAGAGGCCCTCGATGAAGTCGACGTCGGGCTTGTCCATCTGCCCCAGGAACTGGCGGGCGTACGACGAGAGCGACTCGACGTAGCGGCGCTGGCCCTCGGCGAAGATCGTGTCGAAGGCCAGGGAGGACTTGCCCGACCCGGAGAGTCCGGTGAAGACGATGAGTGAGTCGCGGGGCAGGTCGAGCGAGACGTTCTTCAGGTTGTGCTCGCGAGCGCCACGAACGATGAGACGGTCGGTCACGCCGGTCCGCACCTTTCTTGAGAGAGCGGGGCACGGCCCCCGTCCCAGGGTATGGGGGGCGCCTCTGCGATGGACTGGGTCCTTTGACTTCCGAGCGTATAGCACGCACATTCGATTTACGGCACTCCGCAGACCGCTTCACCCAATCGTGTGGCCGCGCCGGGTGAGCCACTAGGCTCGCCGTCATGACTGATCATGTGCACGACCTGCGATCTGTACGTGAAGCCACGGACCGGCTGCTGACCGCTGTCGCGAAACTGGACAACGCGGCCCTCGCCGAGGAGTCACACCTCCCGGGCTGGACCCGCGGCCACATCCTGGCCCACCTCGCACGCAACGCCGACGCACTCGTCAACGTCTTTGAGGGACGCCCGATGTACGAGAGCGCCTCCGCCCGCGACGCGGACATCGAGCGCGACGCCGGCCGGCCTCTGGAAGAACACCTGACGGACCTCCGTGATTCCGCGGCCCGCTTCATGGCCACCACCGAGCATGACCAGGACTGGTCCCGCACGGTCGAGCTGCGCAACGGCATCACCGACCTCGCCGCCAACGTGCCCTTCCGCCGCTGGGTCGAGGCCGATCTGCACCACGTCGACCTGAACATCGGCTACGAGCTCTCCGACCTTCCGGACGAGTTCACCGCACGCGAGATCGTCTTCCTCGCCGACCGCTGGTCCGGCCGCCCCGAGGTACCGCCGGTGGCCCTCGTCGCGACCGACGGCCGGCACTGGCGCACCGGGTCCGCCGGGGATCCCGAAGTGACCGTGTCCGGCACCCCCGCCGGGCTGCTGGCCTGGCTGGCCGGCCGCGGCGACAAGGGCGCCTCCCTGACCACCTCGGGCGGCCCCCTTCCCGAGCTCCCCCCGCTCTAGGATCAGGACATGACGTACACCGGAGAGGTCAAGGTCGGCGGTCCCGCCGACGTGCACGAACTTGCGGACCTGATGATTTCCAAGGTCGCGGTGGGCCCGATGAACAACAACGCCTACCTGTTGCGCTGCCGCGCCACCGACGAGCAGCTGCTCATCGACGCGGCCGCCGAGGCGGGCACCCTGCTCAGCCTGATCGGCGACGACGGCATCGCGTCCGTGGTCACCACGCACCGGCACGGTGACCACTGGGGCGCGCTCGCCGACGTGGTCGAGGCGACCGGTGCGCGCACCTACGCGGGCGCCTTCGACGCCGAGGGCATCCCGGTGGCGACCGACGTGCTCCTCGCCGACGGGGACACGGTCACGGTCGGACGGGTCAGCCTCACCGCCCGCCACCTGGTCGGCCACACCCCCGGCTCGATCGCCCTGGTCTACGACGACCCGCACGGTCACGCCCACGTGTTCACCGGCGACTGCCTCTTCCCGGGCGGCGTCGGCAACACCCACGACGACCCGAAGGCCTTCGCCAGCCTGCTCGACGACGTCCAGCACAAGCTCTTCGAGCAGCTGTCGGACGAGACCTGGGTCTACCCGGGCCACGGCAACGACACCACCCTCGGCGCCGAGCGCCCGCACCTCGCCGAATGGCGCGAGCGCGGCTGGTAGGCACCGCAACGCGTCAACTTCGGGGCATGACGCACTCCTTCCGGTCGCTTACGGCCGAACTCACGTCCCGCGGGGCGGGGAACGGGTATCTGGTGCGGCATGCCACACGACCCGTCCCCGCCCCCGGCCACCTCCGCCCCCGAGGCCTCCCCCGCCCCTTCCCCCGCCACCGCGCGCGAGAGCTCGCCCGAGCCCCCGCCCGCCGAAGCCGACGGCTCCGCCGGGCCCGGCATGCTGCGGCTGGCCACGGCCTCGCTCGCCGGGACCGCGATCGAGTTCTACGACTTCTTCGTGTACGGGACGGCCGCCGCCCTCGTGCTCGGCCCGCTCTTCTTCCCTTCCTTCTCCCCGCTCGCCGGAACCCTCGCCGCCTTCGGCACCTTCGGCGTCGGCTTCCTGGCCCGCCCGCTCGGTTCGGCGGTCTTCGGCCACATCGGTGACCGCTACGGCAGGCGCCCGGTGCTGCTCGCCTCACTGCTGCTCACCGGCCTCGCCACGGTGGCCGTCGGCTGCGTGCCCTCGTACGGCTCGATCGGCATGGCCGCGCCCGTACTCCTGCTCCTGCTGCGCTTCCTGCAGGGCCTCGGGCTGGGCGGGGAGTGGGGCGGCGCCGTACTGCTGACCGCCGAGCACGCCCCCGAGCGGCGGCGCGGACTGTGGTCGAGCTTCCCGCAGATGGGGCCGGCGGTCGGCTTCCTCCTCGCCAACGGGCTGATGCTGGGGCTGTCCGCGTCGCTGACCGACGCCCAGTTCACCGCGTGGGGGTGGCGGGTCCCGTTCTGGGCGGCCGGGGTGCTGGCGCTGGCCGGACTGTGGCTGCGCCGCTCGGTGGAGGAGACCCCGCACTTCCGGGCGCTCGCCGCGACGGACCGGCGGGCCGAGGCCCCGCTGGCCGAGGTGTTCCGGGGCCACTGGCGGCTGCTCCTGCTGACCGGCGGGGCGCTCGCCGTCGGGTACGCCGTCTTCTATGCGGTCACCACCTGGTCCCTCGCCTATGCCGCCGAGCACCTCGCGGTGAGCCGTACGGCGATGCTGGCCTGCATCATGGTCGCGGTCGCGATCAAGGGCCTGGCGACCCCGCTGATCGCGGTGCTCGGTGACCGCTACGGGCGGCGGCCGCTCTGCCTGATCGGGTGCGCGATCTGCGCGGTGTGGATGTTCCCGCTGGTGGCGCTGTTGCGGACGGCCGATCCGCTGCTGATGACGGTGGGCTTCGTCGGGGCCCTGTTGGGCATGGTGACGATGTTCTCGGTGGTGGCCGCGTACCTGCCCGAGCTGTACGCGCCTCGGATCCGCTGCACGGGCGCGGCCGTCGGCTACAACCTGGGCGGTGTGCTGGGCGGGGCGCTGACCCCGATCGTGGCGACGGCGCTGGCGGACGGCTCCGGTCCGCCGTGGGGCGTCGCGCTGTACTTGACCGGGATCGCCCTGGTCAGCCTGGTCTGTTTCGCCCTGCTGCCGGAGACCGGTCCGGCGGCCGTACACAGGCGGGCGGTCGCGGGCGGAGACCTTGATGCCGAGTTCCACATCGGCCTCGGCGTGCCCGGCACCTGGTTCGCCTGGGACAGC
>NZ_JBSGZP010000454.1:0-6145 GCF_053611065.1 Streptomyces sp. NPDC054840 | reverse complement strand
TACCAGTTCCAGTGACCGTGGTGCCCGTGGTGACCGTGGTGACCGTGATGCCCGTGGCCGTGCCCGTGGCCGTGCCCGTGCCCGTGATGCCCGTGCCCGTGATGCCCGTGCCCGTGCCCGTGATGCCCGTGGCCGTGGCCTCCGTGTTTGAGAGTCATCGTGGTTGCGGTGTCGACGCTCGGCGCCGCCGGCGCGGCGAATGCGCTGGAGGGCAGCAGTGCACCCGCTGCGGCCAGAGCGGTGGCGGCCGTAAGCATGGCGAAACGTCGCGTGACGAATGCGTGAGTCATGAGAATTACCTCCGGTGAGAAAAGGAGAAAAGGATGACCGAATGGCCCTTCTGTCTCATGGGCCTTTCGGCAGCGGGACGCTTTTCCCGCGATCCGCGCCGCCGGAGCTGTTCCGGCCGGTGCGGGTGGGTCACCTGCTCTGCGTGATCCCATGACTCAATTAGGCCCGGCACGGCGACATGCTTCACGTCCCTGCATTTCGGGACTTGACACATGGCGGCGGTCATGAAATCGCCGGGCGTGGCGCGGGAAGCGGGAGAGTGCCGCCACCGTTCGCGGCAAAGCCGCCCGGGCGGCTCGGGCCACGTCGAAACCGAAGCGCCATGGACGGCGCGGTCGTGCCGTCCGTGCGGGCGTCGCCTCTCACCCGGCCGACCGGTGGGCACCGGCCCCCCAGCGGGGGCCCTCGGTCGGCAGCCCTCAGTTCCGGGGGCGCAGGGAGATCCGGCCGACGAAAGCGGTCTGGAGCAGTACCAGGGCCCCGGTGCCGGCCGCCGGCCAGAGCGGCCGGTCCGGGCGCCCGCCCACGGCCCAGGCCGGACCGTCGGGGTCCACCGTGACGGTCAGCCGGGCGCCGGCCGGGAGGTCCATGGCCACCGGGCCGGGCAGGTCCCGGCCGGCCTCCGTGCGCAACCGCAGCGACGGGGTGGAGGCCGAGCCCTCCTCGATGGTCCGCTCGGCGACGACCGCCTGTTCCTCCCGGCCGCGGTCGTGGAGGGTGTGCCGGTCCAAGGCGACCCCGCCGGCCACCGCGATGCCGACCGCGAGGAGGGCGACGGAGGTGCGGGCGACGAATTCCGCACCGGTGCCGTGCGGTACGGCCGCGCCGAGGACGAAGACGGCCAGCAGGACCGGGATCCAGGCGCCCTCCGGGCCCCGTAGCAGCCAGATCGCACCGAACTCCACTGCCAGGAGGAGGCAGTTGCGCAGGACCGCGCCGGGCAGTCTCCGTATCAGTTCAGCCATGGACACATCATGCCCGGGGGCCGCCCCGCCCTTGCCACTCCCGTCACCCAGGCCCCGGCCGCCCGGAGCGCGGCGGCGCCCGCCGGAAGCGGCAGGCCCAGGAAGCCGTGGAAGACTCCCGGATGGAGCTGGAGCGTGCAGTCGACGTCTGCCGCCGCCAGCCGGCGGGCGTAGGCGAGGCCCTCGTCGCGGAGCACGTCGCAGTCGGCAAGAACGATCAGGGCGGGCGGCAGGCCCGACAGGTCGGGGGCGCGCAGCGGCGAGACGTGCGGGTGCTCCGGTTCGCCGCCGTACCGGTCCCAGTACCAGGCCATGTGGGCGGCGGTGTGGAAGTAGCCCTCCGCGTACCGCTCCATGGAGGCGGAGTCCATCCGGGCGTCCAGCGGCGGATAGAACAGGACTTGGCCCGCGACGAGTTCGGGGGCGCGCAGGGCGGTCACGGCCGCGAGGTTGCCCCCGCTGGAGTCCCCCGCCAGCACCACCCGGCCGGGGTCGCAGCCGAGCGCGCGGGCCCGGTCCCGGGCCCAGAGCAGGACGGTGAGCGCGTCGTCCGGCGCCGCCGGCCAGGGGTGTTCCGGGGCGAGCCGGTAGTCCGCCGAGACGGCCACGGCGCCCGCCGCCACGGCCAGCGAGCGACAGATCGCGTCGTGGGAATCCAGGCCGCACATGATCCAGCCGCCGCCGTGCAGGTAGACGACCAGGGGCCGGTCGGCCGGGCCCGGCGCGGGATCGTAGATCCGGACCGGGACCCCGTCCGCGGCCGTGTCGGACACCGAGGTCATGGCCGGGCCCGCGCGGCCGGACCCGGACGCCGCGGCCGCCCGCAGGGCGTGGATGTCGCCCGGCCCGGGGAAGCCGGCGGCCATCGCGTCGCACAGTCTCCTGGCCTCGGGTGGGAGCGGGTCGGGTGCATGGGGGTCGCTCATGCCGCTGTCGTCCCCCCGTCCACGGTGAACTCGCTGCCCGTCACGTACGAGGACGCGTCCGAGCAGAGGAACAGGACCAGCTCCGCGACCTCCTCCGGGCGGCCCATCCGGCCCAGCGGTACGTGCGACCAGTCCCGGCCCGCCACCGCCCCGGCCACCATCGGGGTGTCGATGGCCCCCGGGTGCACCGAGTTGACCCGGATCCGGTCCGCGGCGAGGTCGAGCGCCGCCGACCGGGTCAGACCGCGCAGCCCGAACTTGGTGGATCCGTAGGCGGCGTGGCCGGGTATCCCGACCAGTCCGGCGGTGGACGAGATGTTGACGATCGCACCGCCCCCGCCCGCGCGCAGCACCGGCGCGACGGCCTGGATGCCGAGGAACGGCCCGAGCAGGTTGACCCGCAGGAGCGCCTCGAAGTCCTCCAGCCGCTGGCGTTCCACGTGGGCCGTGCGCCACAGGGCCGCGTTGTTGACCAGGGCCGAGACCGTCCCGAAGGCGCGGACCGCCTCCCCCACCACCGTCGCCCAGCTCGCCGGGTCGGCCACGTCGTGACGGACGTACAGTCCATGGTCGCCGAGTTCGGCGGCCACCGCCCGGCCCTCGTCCTCCCGTACGTCGGTGACGACCACCCGGGCCCCCGCCCGTGCGCACAGCCGGGCCTCGGCGGCGCCCTGGCCGCGTCCGGCGCCGGTGATCACCACGACCTTGCCGTCGAGCCGCCTCCCCACGGCTCAGCCCTCCGGTGCGCGGAAGTCGCATGGTCTCCGTGCGGAGGATTTCACAGAGGTCCCTCCATCCGATGTTCGAACCGCTATGTCGAATAGAAATACTTCTAGCAGTCCTGTCTCACGGGGGGAAGGGTGCCCGCGAGGGCCGGTCGTAGACTGCGCTGCGTGGCAGACGAGACGAACAAGCGGGCGCTCCCCGCGACCGGCTGGGCGGTGCTCGGACTGCTCTCCTTCGGAGAGGAGCTCTCCGGTTACGACCTGAAGAAGTGGTCGGACCGGTCGCTGCGTTTCTTCTACTGGAGCCCGTCTTTCAGCCAGATCTACAGCGAGCTCAAGCGCCTGGAGAAGGCGGGCTACGCCTCCTCGCGGATGGTCTCCCAGGACACCGGGACGCGCGACAAGCGGGTCTACCGGATCACGGACGAGGGCATGACGGCCGTACGGGAGTGGGCCCGCGAGGCCCCCGTCGACCCGCCCGTCCTCAAGCACGGGCCGATGCTGCGCCTGTGGCTGGGGCACCTGCTGGAGCCGGAGCAGCTGCGCGAAGTCCTCCTCCAGCAGCAGGAGTTCGCGGAGCGGATGCGCCTTCGCGCGGTGGCCGACGTGGAGGGCGCGAAGGACGAGAGCGCCTGGCCGTTCCCGACGCTCACCCTCAGGTGGGCCGAGCGGTACTACGCCTCCGAGCGCGACCTGGCGGCGGGAATGCTCGCCGACATCGACGGGCCGGCCGCCGGGCGGGACGGGCGCGAGCCGCGCGGCAAGCGTCCGTAGGGCCGCCGGAAGGAGAGCGGTGGGGCCGCGCCGTCGCGGCGCCGGCGGCCGGCCTCGGTTCCACCGTGGCGGGGTGACGGGCCGACGCGCTGCCGTAACCTCGCCCCATGACGGGCAGTGCGATCAACCTCCGCAAGGTCGAGGAGACGGCTCCGGCGCTCGTGAGCCTCTACAAGAGCGCAGGGGTCTCCCTGCGCAAGTACGGCTTGGAGGGCGGCCGGGCCGCGGTGTACCTGGTCCTGGACTACTCCGGGTCGATGAAGCCGTACTACGCGGACGGCAGCGTGCAGGCCCTCGCGGACCGCGTGCTGGGGCTGTCCGCGCACCTGGACGACGACGCGCGCGTACCGGTGGTCTTCTTCTCCACCGAGGTCGACGCGGTGGAGGAGGTCTCCCTGGCCGGGCACGAGGGCCGGGTCACCGCGATCGCCTCCCGGCTGGGCCACATGGGCAAGACGGCCTACCACGCGGCGATGGACGCGGTCATCGACCACTACCTGGACTCCGGGGCGACGGCCCCGGCCCTGGTCGTCTTCCAGACCGACGGCGGACCGATCAACAAGCTCGCGGCGGAGCGGTACCTGTGCAAGGCGGCCCGGCTGCCGCTCTTCTGGCAGTTCGTGGGCTTCGGCAACACGCGCAGCACGCAGTTCGACTTCCTGCGCCGGCTGGACGAGCTGCCCGTTCCGGCGCAGCGGGTCGTGGACAACGCGGGCTACTTCCACGCCGGTGCGGACCCCCGCAGGGTGCCGGACGGCGAACTGTACGACCGTCTGGTCGGGGATTTCCCGGCCTGGCTGGCGGCGGCGCGGAGTGCGGGCATCGTGCGTACCTGAGTGGTGCGGTGAGTGCGCGCCTGACCGGCGGCCGCGGGTGGCCGCGCTTTGATGGACGTATGACGCACACCAGCTGGGCAGTCTTCGAGAAGGCGGAGCCCGAGTTCGCGGCGGCCGTCCGGGCCCGCTTCGCGCAGTACCCCCACCATGTCCTGGCCACCCTCCGCAAGGACGGCTCGCCCCGGGCGACCGGGCTGAATGTCGACATCCGGGGTGGGGAGCTGTGGCTCGGCATGATGTTCGGCTCGATGAAGGCCAGGGACCTCCAGCACGACCCGCGCTTCGCCCTGCACACCAACCCGGGGTCGGGCGAGGACATGCCGCACGGGGACGTACGGATCTCCGGGCGCGCGGTGGAGCTCGTGGACCCGCCCGAACTGCACCGGTACGCGGAGGAGACCGAGACCCCGCACCCGTTCCACCTCTTCCACGCCGATCTGACGGAGGTCGTCCACGTCCGCGTGCAGGGCGACGACCTGGTGGTGCGGTCGTGGACCCCGGAGCACGGCCTGCGTACCCTGCGCCGGGGCGACGACGACGAACCGCCGCGCGAGGACTGAGACGGGACTTTTACAACACGCCCTGGAGACGCTTGCGGCCGCCCGGGCCGAGGACCGCCGGGTTGACGTCCACCCAGCTGCGGTCGATTGTGAGGGTGACCCGGCCGTAGGTGGGGTTGTGGTCGCCGCGGAACTGGTGGGCCCGGCGCGGGCCGGCCCACTTGGCGGTGCGCTTCGGCAGGCCCATGTCGGCGTCGCCCACGGTGGCCGAGAGGTTCCAGCGGGCGGCCCGGCGCAGTCCTCGATAGTCGACGGTCTGGCCGATGTCGTCGTCGACGGCGGAGTGCTGGACGGGCATCAGCAGGGCGGCGCCGAGCAGACCGCTCAGCAGTGTTCGGACTGGAGCCGTGATCCAGATGGGTACCAGACCGCGGACGCCGTGAACTCCGCTCACGATGCGCCCAGTTGGCCCGTCCGGCCCCTCTCGACCCGGTCCGGCCGGTAGGGGTGGGTCACCTGCACGAGTGATGCGGGCCCGGGCCCGTCGCCGGCGCAGCCACCAGGAAACAGGACCCCCGGCTGAGTACGCGTACTCAGGCTGATGTCAGTACCGCTGGGTAGCGTCGCGACTGTCCGACGAACGGACGACACGACAACCTGGGGGACGACATGAAGAAGCGCACGACCGCCCTGGCTGCCTTGGCCCCGGCTCTCGCACTGGCCCTGGCCGCGAGCCCGGCCCAGGCCGCGCCGACGGGCGAGGTCATCGGCTACCCGGGCCCCGACGGTCTGATCTGGATCGCCGACCAGGCCGGTTCCAGCGGCTTCGTCTCGGGTGGCCTCTCCTCGCAGCTGGACACGTTCATCACGTTCGGCTGCGCCGACGGCGGAAGCATCGAGGTCTCGTTCCGACTCCAGGAACACCCCGACCGCGACCCGGCCCCCTTCACCGTCGACTGCCCCGGCACGGACCCGACGGTCGTCACGGTCCCCCTCGGCACGGGCATCCACGGCGGATTCACCGCATGGGTGACGGC
The DNA here is from genome assembly GCF_053611065.1 of Streptomyces sp. NPDC054840. Taxonomy (NCBI): domain Bacteria; kingdom Bacillati; phylum Actinomycetota; class Actinomycetes; order Kitasatosporales; family Streptomycetaceae; genus Streptomyces; species Streptomyces sp. NPDC054840. Next base: position 91 of record NZ_JBSGZP010000454.1, on the reverse strand, counting down.
CTCGACCCCGACCACCCGCTGGGGCGCCACGGTCACCCAGCCCGAATAACCCCGAACACGCCGCAGCGCCCGCCACCCCTGCCCGGGGGCG
>NZ_JBSGZP010000453.1:0-6160 GCF_053611065.1 Streptomyces sp. NPDC054840 | reverse complement strand
GCCCGCGAGGTCCACCACGGAGGCCGGGGCGGACCTGTCGGGAAGTGCGGTTGCGGCTGCGGTGATGACCATGCCCATGGCTCACACCCCCACGTTCGTGAGCGTCGCGGACAGGGCACCGGTGACCACCCCGGAGGCGGCCGGCACCAGCAGGTACTTGGCCCCGGGCCGGGCGCCGCCCGCCCTGAGGTGCTCGCACAGCGTCAGGAAGTGCGAGGTCGTGGCGGTGTTTCCGTACCGCTCCACGACGGAGAGCGAGTCGGGCATGGGTGTGGCGAACTCGGCCTCGGCCGTCTGGTTGGCGTAGTCGATGAAGCGGGTGCCGACCTGGTGCTGGATGACGTGGTCGAACTCCTCGGCGGCGAACGCCCGCCCCCGCTTGGCCAGGAAGTCCCCGTGGAAGCGTGGCCACAGCCTGAGCCGGTCGCGGTTGTGCATCTTCTTGTTGTCCGTGTAGAGGGAGATGCCCGGGGTGCGGTCGCTGGGCATGCCCATGCACAGGTGGGAGTACTCCGAGCAGGTCATGAGCTCGATGTAGTGGATGCGGTCGGCGGCGTCGACGGAGGTGTCCAGGACGACCGCGGCCGCCGAGTCCCCGACGGAGAGCGAGGCGAACTGCGGGTCGTAGGAGTCGGCCATCTCGCGGGCGGCGGTCTGGGCGACGCGGGTCGCCTGCTCGCCGCTGACGACCAGCCCGCGCCGTACGGCACCAGAGCGGATCATCCGGTCGAGCAGCCACACACCGGTCATCATTCCGGCGCAGGCGTTGGAGACGTCGAAGTGGATGGCCGAGCGGGCGCCCAGCTCCCCGGCCAGCATCGCGGCGAAGGACGGCTCGAAGGTGAAACGGCTGCCGTCCTTGAAGCGGGTGATCGAGGCGGAGATGACGATGTCGAGGTCGGCGGCCTGATAGCGGGAGGACTCCAGTGCGTCCCGGGCGGCGGACAGGGCCATCCCGAACGAGTCCTCGCCGGCGGCCGGTTCGGGGTCGTACACGCGCCGCTCGGTGATCCCGGTGATCTTCTCGATGTCGACGTCCCCCAGTCCCGGTACCAGGGCGGCGAGTTCTGGAGTGGTCTGGACGGCTGCCGGAAGGCAGACGCCTAAGGCTTCTATTCGGCTGTGTGCGGTGGCGGTGCTCATGTGTGTCGCTCTCCGTGGCGGTCCGCCGCGGGCATGGGAGTGCCAGGGCGGTGGTTGACAGAGGGATGCAAGGGGTGTCCGGGGAATAACGGACAGTCAAGTTACCGTAGCGTACCGAGACGTCGACGGTGTGTCAGGGCTTCGCAAATCAGGAACATACGGTCGAATATCGGCCACGCGTCGCCGTTCGCCGACACCGCGGCACCAAGCAGAATCAGAGCCTCCGCCCTTCTCGCCGCGAACCGCATCCTCGAAAACCTGTCCGGAACCACTCGGTCCGCCTCGCGGTCCGCCTCGCGGTCCGACTCGCGGGACGCGACCGCGGCCGGCCTCGGCGCCCACGAGACCGGCCAAACTGGTGATCGATTTCTGGCCGCCGGATGGGTATGATCGCCGTCAGCAAGGCCGTAGCGCAGAGGTCGTCGCGCCCACGCATCGAGCTGGAGGACGTCGGTTCGAATCCGACCGGTCTTGCGTCTCCTTCTGCAGTTCTCTCGTCAAGTCGTGATGGACGCCGGGCACCGGCGAATGAAACCGGTGGAGTGGTGATGACACAGCCGACACCCGTACGGTGCCCCGCGATCGAGCACCCCGACCTGCCACCGGCCGACCCGGCCCGCCTCGGCCCGCTGCTCGCCCGGCTCGCCGCGGACCGGCCCGTCGAGACCGACGAGACCTTCCCGCTCGGCACCCTGCGCACCGACGGCCGTGTCGACCTCTGCAAGCAGGGGCTCGGCCCGGCCGGCGCGGCCCGTCTGCTGCCGGCCGCCGCCGCCTCCCCGCACGCCAGGCACCTGCTCCTCGGTACCAACGCCATCGGCGACGCGGGCGCCGGCACCCTGGCCGAGGCGCTCACGGGCGACCACGGGCTGCACACCCTCTACCTCGGCTGCAACCGCATCGGCCCCGACGGGGTGGCCTCCCTCGCCGGCGCCCTCGGCGACGACACGACCGTCCGCGCCCTCTGGCTCAAGCGCAACCCGCTCTTCGCGGACGGTGCCCGCACCCTGGCCGCGCTGCTGCGCCGCAATACCGTCCTGCGCACCCTCGACCTCGTCAACACCGGGATCGGCGCCGATGGCGTACGCCTGCTGCTCGACGCCCTGCTGGAGCGTGAGCAGCCCCTGGAACGGCTCTTCCTCGGCGGCAACGGCCTCGGCCCTGAGGCCGCCCCGCTGCTGGCCGCCCTGATCCGGCAGGCCGGAATACGCGAGCTGTACGTCCCCGCCAACCACCTCGGCGACGAGGGAGCCGCGGCCCTCGCCTCCGCCGCGGCCGACTCCGCCCACCCGGTCCGTCTCGGGCTCGGCGGCAACGGCATCGGCGCCGCCGGAGCGCGCTGCCTGGCCGCCTCCCTCGGCGGCATCGAGGCGCTCGACCTCGGACGGACCATGTCGGAGCGCAGCCTCGGCTCCCCCGGCAACCACCCCGGCGACGCAGGGGCGTACGCCCTTGCCGCGGCTCTCGCCGGCAGCCCCCTGCGCCGACTGGAGCTGCGGCACACCGGCCTCACGGGGCGTGGTGCGAAGAGCCTGCTCGCGGCGGTGCCCGCGGACAGCGCCTTGGAGTACGTCGGCCTGGGCCCCGGCCTGCCCCGCCGCGTGAAGCGGTCCTTCACCGAGCGGCTGCGTCCCGCCCGGGCGGCGCACCCGGACGTGCGCGCCATCGGCAGTGTGTACCGGTGAGCGTGCGGAACGTGGAGAGCACGGAGAAGGCCGAACTGCCCGGCGGCTTCCGGCCGGAGGACGGACCGGCATGGCAGCGGATCCGCCGCTACGCCGTGCCCGGCTGGATGATCGAGCGGGCCACCGCGCACCGGCTGGCCGGTGACTGGCGGGCGGCCTGCGCGGCCGCCGCCGTGGACGTCGCCTTCGAGCTGCCCGACCTCGCGGCCCGCTACGGCGCCGAAGTGGCCGGGGCCGTCGCGGAGGACCTGCGCCACCTCGCCCCGGACCTGCTGCGCTGGCACCTGCCGCGGCTCCTGGGCGGCCGCACGACCATCGCCCCCGCACTGCGGATCCTGCTCGCCTCCTACGGCGGCCCCGGCGGCCCGACCCTGTCGGTCACCACCCCCGTTATGACCGAAGGCTCGCAGCGGCTGCGCCTGCACTGCGCGCCCGTCGCCGCCAAGAAGTGGAACGTGTACGCGGGGCACGGCTTCGTCTCGGAGGACTGGACCGCGGTCCGGCCGTTCTGGGACGCCCGGTGCGCGTCCGAACTGGGCGTGCGCTTCGCCGCCCCGGACGGCCTCGCCGGGCGGATCGCCCCGCTGTGGGCCCGGGAGGACGTGGTCGGGGCGTACCAGGCGGCGGGTATCGAGTGCGACCTGACCGTCCCCGCCCCGCAGCAGTACCAGCGCCCGGTGGACCCGCAGGGCCTCCTCGCCCGGATGCCCGTCGACCTCACCCGACTCACGCCGGAGGTGGCGCGGCTCGTGGCGACCGGAGCGGGCGACCGGTACCGGATCGCGGCCACCTGGCGCTCCTACCTGCTGCTGGAGCACACCGGTCCCGACGGGCTCCGGGCCCGCGTCGTCGAACAGGCCGAGGCGCTCACCGTCCCGCCCCTGCCCCGGTACGCGTGGCAACGCCTCCCCGACCTCGAACTGGTACGGACCGGCCGGATCACACCGCGCGAGCTGCACCCCCTGGTGGCCGCCGCACTGTTCCCGGGCGCCGGGCCGGCCATGGGCCCGCCCGGCCCCGACACGGGCAGGCCGGTCCGCGTGCGCTGCCGCGGCGGATGGCACGAGGTCCGCTCGCGGGGCGGCGTACTCGACGTACCGCACACCCCCGAGGAGCAGCAACGCGAGCGCGCCATGGGGGCGTTCGGCGGCGCGGTCTCGGGGTGTTTCGCCGTGCAGCAGGCCTGGACCACGGGTGAGGGGCGGCTGCCGCGCGCCCTCCGGGCCCAGCGGCACGAGTTCTTCCTGCGCGTCCAGCACGGCGACACACCGGGCGTGCTGGCGCTGCTGGACGCGGGGGTGGACCCCCGGATCCGTGACGCCCGCGGGCGCGGGCTGCTGCACGCGCTCCATCTGCTCGACCACGAGGTGCTGCTGCCCCGGCTGCTGGCGGCCGGAGCCGACCTGGAGGCGCGGGACAAGGCCGAGCGGACCCCGCTGCTGTCCGCCGTGCACTGGGGTGGTTCGGCGGAACTGGTCAGGGCCCTGCTGGCGGCCGGTTCCCGGATCGACGTCATCGACGAGATGGAACTGTCGCTGTCCCAGGAGATCCGCCGCTACAAGCGCACCGACCTCGCCTTCCTGCGCGAACGCGTCGACGCGGAGTTTCCGGGGATCGGCGCCGACTGGTTCGACGAGCACATGGATTACCGCGAGGACGAGGACGACGAGGACGAAGACGACGACGAGGGCGAGGACCACGCATGAGGGCGACCCAGCCGCAGCCCGCCCGGGCCTTGGCGGCCGCCGACGCCCTGGGCGCCCGGCTCAGCGCCACCCGCACCGAACCCGCCACGAATCCCCAACTGGAGGCCCTCGCCCTGGCCGTGACTGCCAATCAGCCGGTCCTCCTGTGGGGTGAGCCCGGCATCGGCAAGTCCGCCGGCATGGAGCGGCTCGCCACCGCACTCGGCGTGCCGCTGGAGACCGTCATCGCCAGCGTCCACGAGCCTTCCGACTTCGCCGGGCTGCCCGTCGTCGGCGAGGACCCGGCCACCACGGGTGTCCCGATGGCCCCGCCGGACTGGGCGGTACGCCTCGCTCGCACCGGCCACGGCCTGCTGTTCTTCGACGAGTTGTCCTCTGCCCCGCCGGCCGTGCAGGCGGCCCTGCTGCGCGTGGTCCTGGAACGCCGGGTCGGCAGCCTCGAACTGCCGGCGGCGGTACGGATCGTCGCCGCGGCCAACCCGCCCGCCAGCGCCGCGGACGGCTGGCACCTCAGCCCGCCGCTCGCGAACCGCTTCGTCCACCTCGACTGGACGCACAACCCCCGCACCGTGGCCCGCGGCATGGCCGGTACCTGGCCCGAGGTGGCGATCCCGGCCGTCGATCCCGCCAAGGCCGCCGGTGCGGTCGCCCGGGCCCGCGGCGCCGTCTCCGGCTTCCTCACCGCCCGGCCGGGCCTGGTCCACCACATGCCGGCCGAGGCCGCCGGACGGGGCCGCGGGTGGCCGTCACCGCGCACCTGGGAGATGGCCCTGCGGCTGCTGGCCACGGGGTACGCCGCCGCCTCGGGCCGGGAGGCGCTGGCCGCCGCGCTCACCGGGGCCGTGGGCGAAGCCGCCGGGATCGAACTGCTCTCGTACCTCGAACACCTGGACCTGCCCGACCCGGACCGGGTGCTGGCCGACCCGGACGCCTTCGCCCTGCCCGAGCGCGGCGACCGGCAACTGGCCTTCCTCATCGCCGTCGTCGCGGCCGTGCAGAGCGAGCTGACGCGCCCCCGCTGGGAGGCGGGCTGGGCGGTCCTCGCCAAGGCTGTGGACGCGGGCGTGCCCGACGTCGCCGCCCGGGCCGCCGCCGACCTCGCCGCGATGCGCGACCTCGACTGGCCGGTGCCCGCCGGCATCGACGCCTTCGTGGAACTGCTCCAGCTGTCCGGCTCGCTGCCGGGCGGCACCTGAACCCGGTCCGCCGTGCGCCCGGAGCTGGACCGCGCGAAGCTGCTGGCAGCCCGCTACAAGGCCGCCGAGACCCGTCCGTACCTCGCTTCCGCGCTGTACGCCCTGACCGTCGTCCCCTCGGCCGGCGTACCCACCATGGGCGTCGACCGGCACTGGCGCTGCTACGTCTCGCCCGCCTTCGTGGAGGCGACCCCGGTCACCGAGCTGGCCGGGGTGTGGATCCACGAGGTGGCGCACCTGCTGCGCGACCACCACGGCCGGGCCGAGCGGCTGCCCGCCGCGGACCAGCGCGATCCGGTCCGGGTCAACATCGCCCAGGACTGCGAGATCAACGATGACCTGCTGGCCGACGGGCTGGTCCTGCCCGAGGGCCGGATGGAGCCCCGGCTCTACGGCCTGGCCACGGGCGGCCTGTTGTATAGATAAGTGT
>NZ_JBSGZP010000452.1:0-6167 GCF_053611065.1 Streptomyces sp. NPDC054840 | reverse complement strand
AGTCGGCGGCGAGGAAAGCGAAGAGGCTATTTCAGGAGTGTTGAGAAGGAAGCCCCTTCATGGCCTCGCCACGGCTACGTTAACAGTCAGGCGGGGATCAGGTCACGCAGATTTTCGGGGGTGACGATCCGGGACCGCGGGTGGAGCTTCTCGGGCCGCTCCAGGCCGATGTAGGTGACGGGTCCCGCCGGAACCGTCTTCCCGTCCCACACGGTCACGGTCGTGGCGCTGCCCGTCATCAGCTCGATGAGGTAGCGGACGGTGAGCTGCTCGCGCTCGACGATGGCGCGCATCAGCGTCGCGACCGTCACCCGGTTGTCCTCGACCCGGTTGTACGACGGAGATCCCGTCAGGTACAGGTGCAGCCACTTTGCGCGCCACCGGCCGTCGGCCCCCCGCAGGAACACCAGCGGCAGCGCTACCCGGCCGGGACCGCGCAGATCCGACTTCATACGCACCGTGCGCGGCTCGAACGGTCGTCCTCCCTGATCGGCCCCGCGCAGCATGAACCCGAAGAAGGACTCTTGGACCTCCTCGAAGCCTTCCCCGGAGAAGATGTTGACCTGCGGGACGATGCAGGTGCCGCGCACCGCGTCCAGTCGCAGGTCGATGAACTCCGAGGCACCCTCGGGCGCGTTCGTGATGTCACCGGAATGCTTGCCACCGATGTCGAGAAGGTTGGTGTACGACAGCCACGAGATGGTCGAATAGTCGGGGCCCAGCAGTGCCGCCGACAGGTCGTAGTCGGTGCTGCGCGCGGTCTGCTTCCAGAACACGAAGAAGCGCAGCAGTTCACCGTCGACCCGGGACACCGAGCCGCGCGGCAGCACCCCGAGCCCGGCCGCCGTCGCCTTGCCGCTGAGCGGCAGCGCCACGTCCAGTACGTCCGGGTCGATCAGCAGGTGGTCTACGGCGGGCAGCCGGCGGCGCAGTTCCGCGTCGATCGCGGTGATCATCCGCTTGCACTCGGGCGCGAAGACCGGCGGGCGGGTGTCTTCGGTGACCCAGGCCCGGCCGGAGCGGTTGACGAACACCCGCTGTTCGCCGGTCGCCTCCCCGCGGTTGTGCAGGTGCTGGCGTACCGACAGCAGGACGCGGCCGGAGACGTCGGGGACGACCTGCTCGGCGGCGGCCGCGACCGCGTCGCGCTCGTCCCGCGTGGAGGCGGAGCGCAGCAACCGGTCCAGGGAACGGAACAGTTTGCCGGGTGCGGCCTTCAGCAGCTCGGCCGCGCCGGTGGGGTCGAGGTGGGCGTGCAGTTCCTCGACCCGGCTGTCGAAGGAGCGTGCCGCCTTCTCGCCGCGGGCCACGGCGAACACGTCGGCCGCGTGCGGCCACTGCGGGTACTCGTGCGGATGCAGCCGCTCGCCGAGCCGTTTCCACATCTCGCGGTGCGCGTGCACGTCGGCGAGCTTGGCGGGCGCCGCGCCGACCAGCGCGTCGAGGCCCCCGAGCAGTGCCCGGCGAGCGGCACGGGAGATGCCCCGCAGCCGCGTCGGCTCCTGCAGGCCGACGTCGCCGCCCGCGAGCGCGCAGGCGAGGCGGAGCACATCGGTGACCGTGTCCAGCAGCAGACCCGAACCGGCCTTCAGCCGCGCCACGTTGACCACGGCCCGGTTCTCCCGCACGGGGATCTCCGCGGGCTGCGGTCCGTCCGCGCAGTGGCCGGCGAGGTCCTGCAGTTCCCGTAGCCCGTCCTCGCCCAGGGGTGTGGTGCTGCCCGCCAACGACAGGTACAGCGAGGTGAGTTCGTCGTCCGGCGCGCCGCCGAGGTGCAGGACGGTCATACGGTCGCCCGCCACGGCGATCAGCTCGTCGTGGTGGGTCAGCATCTCGGCGTACGTGTGCCGGTAGTTCCCGTACGAGGGGAGGGTGAGCAGGTTCACCACACCGGCGCTCAGCTGCTCCAGTGTGCCCTCGCGCGTGCTGTCGTCGGCGAGCGCCTCGGCTATGCACCGCATCCAGAAGTCGAAGGTGTCCGGCACGTTGGCCGGGAAGTCGATGAAGTACGCGTTGTGCTGAACGTGGTCGCCGACCATCTCGCGGACGGTGCCCAGCGTCCGTACGGCGGTGTCGGTGACCGCCCCCTCGGACAGTCCTGACAGGTGTTCGAGCAGCTGTGCCGAGAGCTTGAAGCCCACGGACATCAGGGCGGCGTCGAACTGCTGCGCCGCGACGGCGCCTTCCCCGGCGGGTCCCGCGGGGCGGGGAACGCGGTGAGTGTGCCGGAGGACCAAGGGGTCGAGTCGGTGGACCATTCCAGCATGATCCCAAGGCCGTGCGGACAGCCGCACCCGGTTTTCCCCAGGGCGGCGCGGTGTCCGCCGAAAGGTGTTCCGTGCCGGAGGGAAGGCGTCCTACTGTGGCCCGGTGACTCAGATGATCATTCTCAACGGTGGTTCCAGCTCCGGGAAGTCCGGGATCGTGCGGTGTCTGCAGGCCGTGCTGCCGGATCCGTGGCTCGCGTTCGGGTGCGATGCCTTCGTCGACGCCCTGCCCGCCGCGATGCAGGCGGCGCAGGAGGGGATCGAGATCACCGCGGACGGCACGGTGAGCGTCGGGGCGACCTTCCGGGCGCTGGGGGAGGCCTGGACGGAGGGGATCGTCACGATGGCCCGTGCGGGCGCGCGGATCGTCGTCGACGACGTCTTCCTCGGTGGGGCGGCGTCCCAGCAGCGGTGGCAGAAGGCTCTGGGCGGGGTGCCGGTCCTGTGGGTCGGGGTGCGGTGCGACAGTGCGGTCGCCGCGGGCCGTGAGATCGCGCGCGGGGACCGGGCCAGGGGTATGGCCGCGGCGCAGGCCGACTCCGTGCACCGGGGAGTCACCTACGACATCGAGGTGAACACGACGCGCACCGAATCGCTGGAGTGTGCGCGGATCATCGCCTCCCACGCCGCCTGATCCCCGCGGCGAGTCCTGGCGGAGGGATTCCTCGGCCGCCCGGCACCACCGCGGCCGGCACTCCGCCGCGGCGATGCCGGGCAGGCCCCTCCGCGGATGCGCTGGGGTGCGCTCTACGCCGGCGCCGCTCAGCGCGTGGCGCGGCCGTGGAGCAGCGTCGCGCGGGCGAGCGCGGTGAGGGCCGCGGTGCAGAGCAGGGTGCGGAGGATGTTCGTGGTGACCCAGGTGGACTTGAACCGCTCGACGATCGAGAAGTCCTTCATCTGCTCGACGGCGCCCGCGTCGGCGAGCTCGTTGTTGAGCGGGATGTTCACGGCGAAGGTGATCACGAGGACGACGAGGTACGCGACCGCGGCCGCCCCCACCCACAGGGCGGTGGCGCGTCGGCCGCCGCGGTACTCCACGACCGCCGAGGCGGCGGCCGCCACCAGGGCCAGCAGGAACACCGATCCGAAGAGCGGATTGCCGTCGATGGCCTTGTTGAAGGCGCGCATCGCGGTGACGTACGTCTGCTCGTCACCGGCCGCCAGCCCCGGCATCACCGAGACGTCGAAGGCGAAGAACAGCCCGGCCATCAGCCCCACCAGGACGGTGGACAGTGTGATCAGGGTGGCGGCGAGCCGGGTGTTCTGCGGTCGGCCCGGCGTCGTCGACGAGGCCGGCGGCGGGGTCGGAACGTGCGGCGTCGGGTTGATGGTCATTCGACTCTCGTCCTCTTCCCACAGTCAATACGGCACGGTGCGATGCGATGCGGTGCTGTGCGATGCGGTGCGGTGCGACGTGTTCTGAACGTGAACGACCGATCGTGACATCACCTGTTCGATCTTCCGTCGGGTTTCGGTGACCCCTTGGGTGAATCTTTAGCCATGGCTGCCCGCGTTCCCGGGTGTACCTGCCCCGTGCACACCACACGGGGGGGTACACCGGCCCCGAGGCCGGATCCCCACCTGACGGGGGGTGTCGGGGCCGGCGATACGCTGGTCCCATGCCGGTTTCGAACACCCCCGCACCGGGCCCGCTGCGCCTGGAACCCGTCACCGCCGACAACTTCGACGCGGTCTGCGCGGTACAGATACGCCCCGACCAGGCCCACCTGGTCTCCCCCGTGGTGAAGTCACTCGCCGAGGCGTACGTGCACACCGCGACGGCCTGGCCCCGGGCCATCGTCGACGGCGACGAGACCGTCGGCTTCGTCATGGCCTTCCACGACTTCCTCTGGAACCCGGCCGCCGGCCCCGACGACCGTCGCAGCGGCGTCTGGCGCCTCAACATCGACGCCCGCCACCAGGGCAAGGGCTACGGCCGCTTCGCCGTCCAGGCTGTCAGCGAAGAGATCCGGGCCCGGGGCATCCAGCACGCGTACGTCAGCTGGGACACCGGCACGAACAGCCCGGAGCCCTTCTACCTCGGCCTCGGTTTCCGTCCCACCGGCGAACTCAGCGGTGACCAACGCGTCGCCAGGCTCTCCCTCGTCCCGGACCGGACGTAGGACCGGGGCACCGGGCACGGGGACGAGGCACGAGGCACGAGGCCGTCTCTTGCGGATGCTGTCTCAGGAAACGGCCTGGCCGAGCACGACCGTGCCGCGCGGTGCCCGTGCCATCGCCGCATCCGGCACCGTCGCCCCCGAGCGGAACTCCCGTGGGCTGACACCCCGGACCCGCTTGAAGGCGGCGGACAGGGCGAAGGCACTGCTGTAGCCCACCTTGCGGGCCGCCATCTCGACCGTGGCGTCCGGTTCACGCAGGAGATCGGCCGCCAGCGCCAGGCGCCAGCCGGTCAGATAGCCGACCGGCGGCTCGCCGACGACCTCCGTGAAACGGCGTGCCAGCGAGGCCCGGGAGACGCCCACCTTCAGGGCCAGTTCCTCCACGGTCCACCCGTGCGCCGGGCTCTCGTGCAGCAGCCGCAGCGCCGGCCCCACCACCGGATCTCCCTGTGCCCGGAACCAGCCCGGGGCGCCGGACCCGGGTGCCGCGAGCCACGCCCGCAGCACCCCGATCAGCAGCAGGTCCAACAGCCGGTCCAGGACCACCTCCTGGCCCGGCTCCTCGCTGGAGATCTCCGAGGCGAGGAGCGTGATCAGGGTGGAGTCGGCGGTCCCGGCCGGCCTCACCAGGATCGTGGGGAGCGCGCTCAGCAGCCGGCCGCCGACCTCGCCCGGCGCCTGGTACGTACCGCTCAGCATCACCGCCGCCCCGGCGTCGGGGCGGGCGACGCCCCAGGTCCGCACCCCGAGCGCCATCGAGTCCGAGACGTCCTCACCCTCCGGCGTACTGCACCGCTGGTCCGGCCCCACCATGATCTGGACGGGCGTGTCCGGCAGGTCGGCGATCGTGTACGGCTCGGGCCCCCGTACGACGGCCACGTCCCCGGGGCCGATCCGTACCGGCTCGGCGCCCGGATCGTCGGGCAGCAGCCAGGCCGAACCCTGCACCATGGTCACGACCGACAGCGGGGCACGGTCCTCGATCCGGAGCGACCACGGAGGGTTGAGTACCGACTTCAGCAGAAACGCGCCCCGGGCCTGCGGGCCCGCGAGAAGACCGGCCAGCATGTCCATACGCACATCCTCCCCACGACGGAACGACACCCCGGCACGGTCCCGGGCGCGGCGGGTCCGCATCAGACGGCCCGGACGTCCCAGACGCCGGTGGCCGCCGCCTCCCGGGCGAAGTCCGAGAAATCCCGGGGCGGCCGCCCCAGCACCTCCTCGACCCCGTTGACGAGGTGCGCGTTGCGCCCGTCAAGGATCACGGTGAACAACTCGGCGAAGTCCTCCGGCAGCCCGTTCTCCCGCAGTACCGCACGATAGTCCTCCATCGGGATGGGAGCATAGGTGATCTGACGGCCGGTCACCTTCGAGAGCTCGGCGGCCACGTCCTCGAACCCCAGCAGGCGCGGCCCCGACAGTTCGTACGTCTTCCCGATGTGCCGGACATCGGTCAGCGCGGCCACGACCACGTCGGCGATGTCACCGGTGTCGACGAACGGCTCGACCGCGTCCGCCGTCGGCAGCACGATCTCTCCCGACCGAACTGATTCGAGGAAGAAGCTCTGGTCGAAGTTCTGGTTGAACCAACTCGACCGGACGATCGTCCAGTCCGCGCCGGACGCCTTCAGCCCTTCCTCACTGATCCGCGCCGCCTCCTCGCCACGCCCCGACAGCAGCACCAGGCGCCGGGCACCGGCGGCCACCGCCGCCGCCGCGAAGGCCGTCACCTGAGCGGCCGCCCCGGGGAAGGCGAGATCGGGGTCGTAGGTCA
>NZ_JBSGZP010000451.1:0-6179 GCF_053611065.1 Streptomyces sp. NPDC054840 | reverse complement strand
GTGCGGGGGCTCCGGCCGTCCCCTTTTCCGCCGTGGCGAACCAGCACCCGGCCTCACCCCCGACACCGCCACCGGGCGGATCTCCACCGGACCCCGGTTCCCCCGATCGGACCGCCCCGGCTTTTCCGGTGGGGCCGGACGGGGTACGACTCACAAGTAGCACCGGCTGGTAATCCGGTGAACCGACTCCGGCGGCGAGGTGAGTCCCCGCATGTCCGCAACACAGCCCGCACAGCCCGCACAGCCCAAGGTGACCGAGCGCGAGGCACGGCAGGTCGCGGAAGCGGCCCGGGAACAGGACTGGCGCAAACCCAGTTTCGCCAAGGAGCTCTTCCTGGGGCGTTTCCGGCTCGACCTGATCCACCCCCATCCGCTCCCCGCCGACGAGGACGTCCGGCGGGGCGAGGCCTTCCTGGCCCGGCTGCGGGAGTTCTGCGAGACCCGCATCGACGGGGCTCTGATCGAGCGCGAGGCGAAGATTCCCGACGAGACCGTGCGCGGCCTCAAGGAGCTCGGCGCCCTCGGGATGAAGATCGACCCCAAGTACGGCGGCCTCGGCCTCACCCAGGTCTACTACAACAAGGCGCTGGCCCTCGTCGGCTCGGTCAGTCCGGCCATCGGTGCACTGCTCTCGGCCCACCAGTCGATCGGCGTGCCCCAGCCGCTGAAGATGTTCGGCACGCAGGAGCAGAAGGACGCCTACCTGCCCCGGTGCGCCACCACCGCCATCAGCGCCTTCCTGCTCACCGAGCCCGACGTGGGGTCCGACCCGGCGCGCCTGGCCACCACGGCGGTCCCGGACGGGGACGACGCGTATGTGCTCGACGGCGTGAAGCTGTGGACGACCAACGGGGTCGTCGCGGACCTCCTCGTCGTGATGGCCCGCGTTCCCAGGTCCGAGAACCACCGCGGCGGGATCACCGCCTTCGTCGTCGAGGCGGACTCGCCGGGGATCACCGTCGAGCACCGCAACGCCTTCATGGGCCTGCGCGGCCTGGAGAACGGCGTGACCCGCTTCCACCGGGTACGGGTCCCGGCGGCCCAGCGCATCGGCGCCGAGGGCGCCGGGCTCAAGATCGCCCTGACCACGCTCAACACCGGCCGGCTGTCGCTGCCCGCCATGTGCGTCGGCGCCGGGAAGTGGTGCCTGAAGATCGCCCGCGAGTGGTCCGGCGTACGGGAGCAGTGGGGCCGGCCGGTCGCGCGGCACGAGGCGGTCGGCGCGAAGATCTCCTTCATCGCCGCCACCACCTTCGCCCTTGAAGCGGTGGTCGACCTCGCCTCCCAGATGGCCGACGAGGACCGCAACGACATCCGTATCGAGGCCGCCCTCGCCAAGCTCTACGGCTCCGAGATGGCCTGCCTGATGGCCGACGAACTCGTCCAGATCCGCGGAGGGCGCGGCTTCGAGACCGCCGAGTCCCTGGCCGCCCGCGGTGAACGCGCCGTACCCGCCGAGCAGATGCTCCGCGACCTGCGCATCAACCGGATCTTCGAGGGCTCCACCGAGATCATGCACCTGCTGATCGCCCGCGAGGCCGTCGACGCCCATCTCTCGGTGGCGGGCGACCTCATCGACCCGGAGAAGGCACTCGGTGACAAGGCCAAGGCCGGAGCCCGCGCCGCCGGGTTCTACGCCCGCTGGCTGCCCAAGCTCGCCACCGGCCCCGGCCAGGTGCCCGGCACGTACCGCGCTTTCCACCCGAGCGGCCACCCCGACCTCTCCGCCCACCTGCGCTACGTGGAGCGCAGCGCCCGCAAACTCGCCCGCTCCACCTTCTACGCCATGTCCCGCTGGCAGGGCCGGATGGAGACCAAGCAGGGCTTCCTCGGCCGGATCGTCGACATCGGCGCCGAGCTCTTCGCGATGAGCGCGGCGTGCGTCCGCGCCGAGCACCTGCGCGCCACCGGCACCCACGGCCGCGAGGCCTACCAGCTCGCCGACGCCTTCTGCGAGCAGTCCCGGCTGCGCGTCGAGGAGCTCTTCGGCCGGCTCTGGTCCAACACCGACGACCTCGACCGCAAGGTGGTCGCGGGCGTGCTGTCCGGCACCTACACCTGGCTGGAGGAGGGCGTCCTCGACCCCTCCGGCGACGGGCCCTGGATCGCGGACGCGACGCCCGGACCCTCGACCCGGAAAAACGTGCACCGCCCCCTCCGCTGACCTGCGATCATCGCCGGACGTCGGACAGACGTACGAGGATGAGTACGAGTACTGGTACGCGTACGAGCACAGCGCGAGGCGGACGAGAACGATGTCGACGGCCGAGGAAGACCGCACCAGCCGACGGCTGGCCTGGTGCGTGGCGCACCTGCTGCGCCACGCACCGGACCACGTCGTCACCGACATGATCGGCAGGCTGGACGAGCCCACCCGCAAGTACCTGTGCCGGGACGAGTGGCTGTCGGCCTCGACCGTCACCCTGCTGCTGCGCCACGGCCGTGCGGCCGACCGGACCTTCATCGCGCGCAACCCCCGGGTCGTGGGCCGGCCGCTGCCCGGCCTGCCCGGACCCGCCCGCTACGCCCGCCGCCGCACACCCCCCGAACTCCTGCCGGTGCTCCGCGCCGAGCTCGGCAGGGACCCCGCCGAGGAACCGCTCAGTACGTCCGAGCTGGTCGGCCTGCTGCGCCGGCACGGCCGCCGGCGCGGACCGCGGGTCCCGCTGGACATCCTGGCGCTGTGCCACCGGCCCGACCCGGAGCTGCTGCTCGCCGAGCACCTGCGCGAGGCGCTGCCGGCCGGCGCGGTCGAGGCCCTGCTGCTCGTCGCGGACCTGCCTCTGGACACCGTCCACGCGTTCCTGGCCGCCCCGGCGGCGCCGCCGGACGGACGCTCCTGGCACCGGCCCGCCGTCCGCGCCGTGCGGATGGGACGGGTCACGCACGAGGAACTCGTCACCCACGTCGCCCCCGCGCACCGGACCCTGCTGCTCGCCCGCCTCCCCGACACCGACGGCCTGCGCTGGACCCTGCCCGAACAGGCCGGCATGCAGACGGCCGTCCTGCGGGCCCTGCGCCCGCTGGGGGACGATCCCCGTCTGTGGGCGGAGCTGCTGCGGCATGCTCCCGGCCACCGGGGCCCGCTGCCCACGCTGGTCGCCGCCCTGGCCGACGGCACCGTGCCCGAGGCGGCCGACGCGGGTGAGCCCGGCCCCGACCTCGTCCGCGCCGTGCGCCACCTGACCCCGACGGTTGGCGAGCCCTACGGGGGCGTGGAGCGCGAGCTGGCCCTGACGAGCCTCGCCGTGCCGATGGACAGCGTCGCGGAGGACATCCGCTGGGTGCGCGACTGCCTCGACCGCGGCCTGCTCACCGGCCAGGATGTGATCCGGCACAAGCTGCCCGCCTGCTGGGCCCTCGACCAGGACCACTGGCTCGGCGACGTGGCCCATCCCGACCGGCACGACCGCCCCACGGCCGTTCTCGCCTCCCACGCCGAGGCCGACCGGCTGCTGGCCCTCGCCCTCGACGAGGACCCCGAAGCCTGGTGGAGCGTCGCCCGTACGCTCCCGGAGTTCGCCGGAACGCTCCCGCACCTGCTTCTGCGGGTAACGGAAGGGGGCTCCGTGTCCGGCCGCTGATGACTTGCGGCAACAATGGGGGGCATGAGCGACCGCCCAGCCCCCCTCGCCGATCCGCACCTCCTCTTCGACCCCGCGGCCGGCCTCCGGGACATCGTCATCCTCGGGTCCACCGGGTCCATCGGGACCCAGGCCATCGATCTCGCCCTGCGCAACCCGGACCGGTTCAAGGTCACCGCGCTGTCCGCCGCCGGCGGGCGGGTGGAGCTGCTGGCCGAGCAGGCCCGACAGCTGCGGGTCACGACCGTGGCCGTGGCCCGCGAGGACGTCGTACCGGCCCTGAAAGAGGCGCTGAGCGCCCGGTACGGGCCGTCCGAGCCGCTGCCCGAGATCCTGGCCGGTCCGGACGCGGCGGCCGAACTCGCCGCCTCCGAGTGCCACACCGTCCTCAACGGCATCACCGGCTCCATCGGTCTCGCGCCGACCCTCGCCGCACTGCGGGCGGGCCGGACCCTGGCCCTGGCCAACAAGGAGTCGCTGATCGTCGGCGGCCCGCTGGTCAAGGCCTTGGCGAAGCCCGGCCAGATCATCCCGGTGGACTCCGAGCACGCCGCGCTCTTCCAGGCGCTCGCCGCCGGCACCCGCGCCGACGTCCGCAAGCTCGTGGTGACCGCCTCCGGCGGCCCCTTCCGCGGCCGCACCCGCGCCGAGCTGGCGAACGTGACCGTGGCGGACGCCCTCGCGCACCCCACCTGGGCCATGGGCCCGGTGATCACCGTCAACTCCTCGACCCTGGTCAACAAGGGGCTCGAGGTCATCGAGGCGCACCTGCTCTACGACATCCCCTTCGACCGTATCGAGGTCGTGGTCCACCCGCAGTCCTACGTGCACTCGATGGTGGAGTTCACGGACGGCTCCACGCTCGCCCAGGCCACCCCGCCGGACATGCGCGGCCCCATCGCGATCGGCCTCGGCTGGCCCGGGCGGATCCCGGACGCGGCCCCCGCCTTCGACTGGACCAAGGCCTCCACCTGGGAGTTCTTCCCCCTGGACACGGAGGCCTTCCCGGCGGTCGGCCTCGCCCGGCACGTAGGCACCCTCGGCGGCACCGCCCCGGCCGTGTTCAACGCGGCCAACGAGGAGTGCGTGGAAGCATTCCTGGCAGGTCGGCTGCCGTTCACAGCAATCATGGATACGGTCTCTGCCGTGGTCGATGAGCACGGGACACCTGAGTCGGGAACCTCCCTGACGGTCCAGGACGTCCTGGAAGCGGAGGCCTGGGCCAGGGCCCGGGCGCGGGAGATGGCGGCGCGGGCCGCCGCGGAGGCACGCACATGACACTACTGATGACGGTGCTCGGGGTCGTGGTCTTCGCGGTCGGCCTGCTGGTCTCCATCGCGTGGCACGAGCTGGGGCACCTTTCCACGGCCAAGATCTTCGGCATTCGCGTGCCGCAGTACATGGTGGGCTTCGGGCCGACCGTCTGGTCGCGGAGGAAGGGCGAGACCGAGTACGGGCTCAAGGCCATCCCCATGGGCGGCTACATCCGCATGATCGGGATGTTCCCGCCCGGCGAGGACGGCAAGGTCACCGCCCGCTCCACCTCGCCGTTCCGGTCGATGATCGAGGACGCGCGGTCGGCCGCGTACGAGGAGCTCCAGCCCGGCGACGAGAGCAGGCTCTTCTACACGCGCAAGCCGTGGAAGCGCGTGATCGTGATGTTCGCCGGGCCGTTCATGAACCTGATCCTGGCCGTGGCGATCTTCCTCACGACCCTGATGACCTTCGGGCTGAACACGCAGACCACCTCGGTCGCCACCGTCTCGGACTGCGTCATCCAGCAGAGCGAGAAGCGCGACAAGTGCGCCCCCGGCGACCCGGCCGCCCCCGCCAAGGCCGCGGGCCTGAAGGCGGGCGACAAGATCGTCGCCTTCAACGGCCGGTCGGTCGGCGACTGGTCCGCCCTGCAGAAGGACATCCGCGCCACCGTCGGCCCCGCCACGATCACGGTGGAGCGGGCCGGGGAGCGGGTGGACCTCAAGGCGAACCTGATCGAGAACAAGGTCGCCAAGACGGACGGCAGCGGCCGGTACGTCAAGGACGAGTACGTCACCGCGGGCTTCCTCGGCTTCGCCCCCGCCTCCGGCTACGTACCGCAGTCCTTCGGCCAGTCCGTCGACCGCATGGGCGAGATGATGCAGGCCGGCGTGGAGTCACTGGTCGCGCTGCCCTCCAAGGTCCCGGACCTGTGGAACGCGGCCTTCAACGGGGCCGAGCGCAAGCAGGACAGCCCGATGGGCGTCGTCGGCGCGGCGCGGGTCAGCGGTGAGATCTTCACCCTCGACATCCCCGCCCAGCACCAGCTGGTCTTCTTCCTCAACCTGCTGGCCGGCTTCAACCTGTCGCTGTTCCTGTTCAACATGCTGCCGCTGCTCCCGCTCGACGGCGGGCACATCGCCGGCGCCCTGTGGGAATCGTTGCGGCGCGCCGTCGCCCGGGTCTTCCGGCGCCCCGATCCCGGCCCGTTCGACGTGGCGAAGCTGATGCCCGTCGCGTACGTGGTCGCGGGTCTGTTCATCTGCTTCACCCTGCTGGTGATGGTGGCGGACGTGGTGAACCCGATCAAGATCACCTAGTGGGCGGGGGCTCTACCCC
>NZ_JBSGZP010000450.1:0-6190 GCF_053611065.1 Streptomyces sp. NPDC054840 | reverse complement strand
GGACGAGCAGCAGTGCCCCCGCGCCCGCGATGGGCGGCGGGGGCGGCTGCTGCGGTGGCGGCGGCTGCGGCTGACCCGGGGCGCTGCGGCCCGCGGCCTGAAGCGTGAGGCGTGAGCGCGCGGGCCCGTAGGCCCGTGAGCGCGCAGATCCGTGGGCCCGTCGGCCTTCAGCGCTTGCGCGACAGGGTCAGGCCGTCCGAGATCGCGAGCAGGACGGATTCCATGCGCGGGTCCGCCGACACGTGGTCGTTGAAGGCGCGGACGCCGGCCGCAGCACCGGTGGCCGACTCGTCGAGGACCGTGCCGTGGTAGAGCGTGTTGTCGGTGACGATCAGGCCGCCCGGACGCAGTCGCGGCACCAGTTCCTCCCAGTAGGAGATCTGGCTCTGCTTGTCCGCGTCCACGTAGGCCATGTCGATGTGCGGTTCGGCCGGCATCGCGCGCAGGGTCTCCAGCGCCGGTGCGATGCGCAGCTCGATGCGGTCCGCGACGCCCGCCTCCTCCCAGGCCTGCCGGGCGTACCGGGTCCACTCCTCGGAGACGTCGCAGGCGATGAGGCGGCCGTCGGCGGGCAGTGCCTGGGCCATCGACAGGGCCGAGAAGCCGGTGAAGGTGCCGACCTCCACGATGTGGCGGGCGCCGGTCAGTCGTACCAGGAAGGCCAGCAGCGGTCCCTGCTCCTCCGCCGACTGCATTCCGGCCACGTCCGGGAACTTGGTGTACGTCGTCGCCACCAGCCCCCGCTGGACCTGGTCCAGCGGCGGGTTGTGGTCGAGCATGTACCGGTAGAGCTCGTCTGTGATCTTGGTGCTGTTGCCCTTGGTCATGCGTCCAGTCTGCCCAGTCGGGCCGCCTCCTGGGCGAATGCCCGCACGATTTCCTCTCCCGCCAGGACGCCCGCCGTGGCCAGCGCGGTCACCGACGGCGCCGTCCAGGCCGCGTCGGCCAGTTCGCCGTGTCCCGGGCGCCAGCCGGCGTGCGCCGCCAGCAGCAGGTCCGCGTCCAGCAGCGAGTCGCCGGCCGCGAGGGTGGTGGTGGCTCCGGTTCGGCGGGCGACCTCGTACATCGCCGCGCTCTTCGTGAGCGGGCGCGGAACCGCGTAGACCTTCCGGCCCTGGAGGGAGACCGTCCAACCGCGGGCCTCGGCCCACTCCGTCAGGGACTTGAGCCATTCGTCCGGGAGCAGTTCCCGCTCCACGACGAGGTACGCGAAGAGGTCCTCCGCGAGGCGCGCCTTGCGCAGCCACGCCGGGTCGGCCGTGGACAGCAGGTGCTGGTGCACCTCCTCCAGGGTGGCGCATTCCTCGGCCAGGCGCGCCGCGACCTGCCGCCGCCAGTCCCGGTCCGGTACCCCGTCGACGAGGAGCTGCCCGCCGTTGGCGCAGATGGCGTACTGGGCCGGGCGGCCGGGGAAGCGGATGCGCTGGTACTGCTTGCGGGTCCGGGTGGTGGTGGGGACGAAGACCACCGAAGGATCGGCCGTCAGCTCCGCCAGCAGTCCCGCCGCCGTTTCCGTCATGTAGGACAGCGGCTTGCTCTCGTGGACCTCGACGCACAGCAGCCGCGGGGCCACCGGGTCGGGCATGGTCAGGCCGAGGGCGGCCGCCGAGTAGATGAGCGTACGGTCGAGATCACTGGCTACGAGGACAGTCACTTCGAGGCCACAGCCTTTCCGTCGGCGCCGGTGGCGCCGCGCGTGAATCGGGGGTGGATGAGTCCTACGCACGTGTAGGGCAGCCCGTCGACCTCTTCCACCGGGACGCCGCGCTGCTCGGCGAGCAGCCGTACGTGGTCCAGGTCGGCCCCGGCGCCGCGCTGCGCCAGGATCTTCCACGGAACCCTGCGCAGCAGGACGCGGGTGGTCTCGCCGACGCCGGGCTTGACGAGGTTCACGTCGTGGATGCCGTACTCCTCGCTGATCCGCTCGACGGCCGCCCAGCCCTCCCAGGTGGGCGTGCGGTCGGCCGCGAGGAGCTCCTTGACCTCCTCGTCGACGGCGTCGGCCACCTGGTCGAAGTGGGCGGCGACCGTGTCGACGAATGCGACGGAGACATCGGCTCCGGCGAGCTCACGGTAGAACTTCGCGCCGTGGAAGTCGGCGGGACCGACCAGGTCGGACCTGAGAACCGTACGGGAGACGAGACCGGAGACGGTGGAATTGAGACAGGCGGAAGGGATCAGGAAGTCCTCCCGGGTGCCGTACGTGGGCACGCAGGAGCCGGGGTCGGCGAGGACGACGATCTCCGGGTCGAAGCCGGGGAACTCCTGCAGGGCGACCTTGAGCTCGCGGGTGATGGCGCCCTTGCCGGTCCAGCCGTCGACGAAGACGATGTCGGCCGGGTCGTGGTGGGCGGCCAGCCAGCGCAGGGCGTTGGCGTCGATGCCGCGGCCGCGCACGATGGAGACGGCGTAGTGCGGCAGGTCCAGGCCGTGGCGGGCGCGGGCCCAGCGGCGCATCAGGACGCCCACGGGGGTGCCGGCGCGGGCCAGGGAGACCAGGACCGGGGACGGCGAGCGTTCGGCGAGGACGGTCTCGGTGACCGTGCCGACGGCCCGGGCCACGCGGACGGCGGAGGCGGCCAGGGCGCTCCCGTACAGCTCCTGGTACTGGGGGGAGGGCTGGTACTCGACGGGCAGGGACTCGGCGTAGTGCGCACCGCCCGCCTGTATCGCCTCCTCGCGCTCCTCCGTCGGCGCCTCCAGTTCGACGTCGGAGAAGTCCTGGAGCAGCCAGCCGACGTCCTCCGGGGCGTACGAGGAGAAGGCGGGACCGCGCAGGGGCTCGCGCAGGGTCGGCTCGGTGGGCTCGGTCATGATCGGCTTGGGCTCCCGCCGGTCGGGTGTGTAGGACGGGACGACGGCCAGGACGACGTGGCCGGTGTGCGGGGCGAGGGCCGCCAGCAGTCCGGTGTGCAGCTCGGGGGTGTCCCCGGCCGAGTCCACGACGGCGACGACGGCGTCGAAACCGGCGCCGTCCGTGCCGCGGACGTTGTAGGCGTAGCGGTCGCCGGGGCCGTCGGCCGGGGCGTCGTGGGCCGGGAAGACCAGCCGGGTGCGGATGGCGTAGCCGGGGTCGTCGACGGCGAGGACGGGCGAGCGGGTGGTGGTGGAGAACCGGACCTCGCGGGCCGAGCCCGCGTCCTGAAGGGCCTTGGCGAGGCGCAGCGGCGCGTACATCAGCTCCTCGTTGCCGAGTACGAGGACCCGCCCGGGGCTCTCGCCCAGCGCGGCGGCGAGCCGGCCGGCGAGCCCGGGCAGGGCCGCCTCCAGGCGGGTGCGGTGCGCCGTGGTGAAGCCGTGGCGGCCGCCGTCGGGGAGGCCGGCCGGCCAGTCCAGGTCCACACGGGTGACCGGCCGCGGGGCGTCAGCCGAACCGGCGTGGCGGGCCCGGTCCGGCTGGGGCAGGGCAGCCTGCGCCTCGTACTCCCCGGCCTGAGCCTCGTACTCCCCGGTCGGCGCCTCGTACTCCTCGACCAGCGCCTGCCCCTTGGCCAGGACGCCGTCCGGGAGGGAGACGGTGCCCGAGGCGAGGGCGATCAGGTCCACGCGCGCGCCCAGCTCGGCGGCGAAGGCGGTGAGCCGGTCACGGTCCGCGGCCGAGCGCATGTCGACGAGGGCGACGACGACGTAGTGCGAGCGGGGGTGGCGGGCGTGCAGGTCGCGGATGGTGTTCAGGACCGTGTTGCCGGTGGAGAACTCGTCGTCGACGAGGACCAGGGGTCCGCTGCCGGCGAGCAGCCGCGGGTCCTCGGGGAGCAGCAGGTGCGAGGTGGCGTGCGAGTGCGCCTCCTCGAAGCCGCCGGCCTGCTCCACGCCGGGCACGGGGCGGCGGGTGGAGTGCAGGTAGGGGGCCGGTCCGAGGCCGTCGGCCACGCAGTGGCCGAGGCCGGTGGCGGTCTCGGCGTAGCCGAGGACCACGGCATCGGCGGCGTCCTCGCCGAGCAGCTCCCGGACGCGTTCGCCGAGGCCGAAGCCCGCCCCGTACACGAGCGCCGGGGACTGCGGGACGTGCTTGCCGAGGACCTGCGAGACCAGCAGGTGGGCGCGCTTGGGGTTGCGCCGCAGGGCCAGTCCGAGCAGCTCCGTCAACCGCGGACCGTCACCGGAATCCTCCAGGCTCACGCCCAGCCGGTCCGCGACCCAGGTACCCGACCACACCGCTTCGATCGTCTTGCCTTTCCTCGTCATCGTCATTGTCCGTGCCTGGGCCCGCGTCCGCGCGGGCGGGCGGGCGCGCTCACACCTGGAGCCCGGCCGTGAGCAGGTCGACGAAGCCGACCTCCTCCTTCGCCACACCGAAGACCTCGGCGCGCAGCATGGTGCGCTCGGCCCAGGCCCGGTGGGGCTTCACCTCGTTCATCTTGTTCGTGTAGGCGCTGCGCATCACGCCGCCGCCGCCGCGCTCGGGCCGCAGGATGTCCTGCGCATCGCAGAACTCCTCGTGCGAGACCACCGACAGCGCGTGCACGGGCGTCACGTGGGCGGGGTGGATGCAGGTCTTGCCGAGCAGTCCGTTGGCCCGGTCCAGCTCGATCTCGCGCAGCAGTCCGTCCAGGTCGTGCTCGATCAGGGCGGTGCGCAGTTCCTCCACGCCCTCCTCCAGGAAGGGGCTGCGGCGCAGCTGGGGCTTGAAGAGGCGCTGCTGGCTGCGGAAGTACTCCCAGACCGGTCCGGTCACCGTGAAGCCGGTGCCGTCGGCGCGGCTGAGGACGTTGACGACGTCCGCGATGACGCCCGCCACGATCTGGACGTCGTAGGCGGTCATGTCGGGCGTGCGCCGCAGGCCGTAGGCCGAGCAGAAGTCGGTCACGCCGAGCCGCAGCGCCAGGACGCGCTCGCGGTGACTGTTGACGGTGCGGGAGATGCCGGCGAGTGCCTCGACGCGGGTTTCGAGGTGGAGGAGGTCCGGGGTTTCCAGGACGGGCATGGCATACAGGCGGGGCAGTCCACCGGCCGCCTCCGCCGCGGCGACGGCTTCGAGGAAGGCGATCCCGCGACTCTCGTCGAACTTCGGGAGTACGAATCCGGCCAGCCGCCGCACGGAGCCGCCGAGCCGGCGCACCAGGTCGGGAATCTGCTCGGGCGTGCGGACGCGGATGAAGAGGAGCGGGAGCTCCGCGCCGTCGGCGTCGAGCTCCGAGAAGTGCCGTACGAGGTTCTCCTCCGCTCCGGCGACGTCGCCGTCGCTGATGGAATCCTCCAGGCAGAGGACCATCGAGACGACTCCGCGACCGGCCTGCTTGCGGATGTCGGCCGCGAGCGTGGGTCGGGTGGCCGGGCTGTAGAGAGTGGCTCCCAGCGCCGCCGCGAGGACGCGGGCAGGCGAGGCTCCGGTGAATTCCGCCGGTTCCTGGTGGAAGAGGTCGTTACGGACGGCGGGCGTTATGTGCCCAAAGTGACGCATGTGCTTCCCCCGTACTGCCTCGGCGGCCCAACTGGCATGGCCGGTAATAGTACGTACGAACGTGAGTCAAGAGTTCCTCAAGCACATGAAGTTCAGGTAACCCTCTTGCACCATGCCCAGGTCTCGCGTTCGAGACAAGGCCCTACGGGGGGCCGCATTGTCCCTGTCCACCCTGGGAGGGCAGGATGACGTGCATGACGCACGCGATGCAGAAGGGTTCGAACATCCCGGTGGCCGCCGTGGCGGTCCGGGCGGTGCTGCGCTGGACCGCTGGCCCCGAGGTGCCGGACGTGGACGCCTCGGCGCTGCTCGTCGGCCCGGACGGCCGGGTGCGTTCGGACGAGGACTTCGTCTTCTACAACCAGCCCCGGCACCCCTCGGGGGCCGTCTGGCGACTCGGCAAGAAGCAGATCGGTGACGCGATCACCGACGCCGTCCAGGCGGACCTGCGCACGGTGACCCCCACGGTGGACCGGATCCTGGTGGTCGCCTCCGCCGAGGACGTCCCGTTCCGCCGGGTCGGCGACCTCCGGATCCTCCTCTACGACGCCGGCGCGACCGGGGGCTCCGAGCCGCTGGCCTACTTCGACGTACGGCCCGAGACCGGCGATGAGACGGCGCTGATCTGCGGGGAGCTGTACCGGCGGGGCGAGGGGTGGAAGTTCCGGGCGCTCGGCGAGGGCTACTCCGACGGACTGGTGGGGCTGGCGACCGACCACGGGATCTCGGTCGACGAGAACGCCGCCGAGCCGGACGCGAGCCCGGAGGCCGGCGCCGGTGCGGGCC
>NZ_JBSGZP010000449.1:0-6192 GCF_053611065.1 Streptomyces sp. NPDC054840 | reverse complement strand
GCGTGGAGCGCCTTCTCGTCGAAGTCCTCACCGTCGAGTTCTACTTCGAGGAAGCCGACGAGCCTCGGGCCGCGGGGGCCCTTCCGGTCCAGTACGACGGCGCAGGACCGGCCGCCCAGCACCGCGGACGCCGCGGCCTCGATCTCCTCCAGTTCGATGCGGTGACCGCGCAGTTTGATCTGGTTGTCGCGCCGCCCCAGGAAGTACAGCAGGCCGTCCAGACCGCGGTAGCCGAGGTCGCCGGTGAGGTAGACGCGCTGCCCGACGAGCGCGTCGACGGTGACGAACCGGGCCGCGGTCACCTCCTCGTTGCCCGCGTAGCCCTCGGCGAGGCCGGGTCCGGCGACGGCGAGTTCACCGACCGCGCCGGTCGGCAGCGGGCGGTGGTGGGCGTCGAGTACGTGGATCCGTTCGCCGGGTAGTTCGGTGCCCAGGGGGATCTCGGCGCCCTCGACGAGGGCGTCGCGGGAGATCTCGTGGACGGTCGAGGTGATGGCCGCCTCCGTGACGCCGTAGGCGTTGAGGACGGTGGCGTCGGTGTCGGCGAGGAGGCCGCGCAGTGCCTCCACGGGAAGGCGCTCGCCGCCCAGGACCAGGAGCCGGGGTGTCCAGCGCTCGTCACGCAGGGCGGGACGCAGGTCCTCGCGGGTGGCGAGGAAGTAGCTGGTGGGCAGGTTGGCGACGGTGACCCGGGCCGCGGCGAGCAGTTCGGTGAGCTCGGCGCCGGTGGGCACCTCGTGCTCGGGCAGGACCAGGCAGGCGCCTGCGTACAGGGTGGGCAGCACTTCCTCCAGCGCCACGTCGAAGGACGGCTGGGCGAACATCAGGACCCGGTCCGAGGTGATGAGGCCGAACCGGTCGGCGGCCGCGGTCATGTGGTGCACCAGGGCGGCGGGGCCGACGGCGACCGGCTTGGGGGTGCCGGTGGAGCCGGAGGTGTGGATGACGTACGCGGTGCCGGGAAGTACGGCGCCGTCGCGCGCCGGGGGCAGTACCGGGGCGTCGATCCGGGCGGTCGGCAGTGCGTCCGGCAGGGCAGGGGTGCCGTCGCCGGTGAGGACGAGCGCCGGCGCGAGCCGTTCCAGCAGCAGGCCGAGTCGGGCGGGCGGATCGGACGGGGACAGGGGGCAGTAGACGGCGCCGGTGCGCAGGCAGGCGAGCAGGGCGATGACGGATTCGGTCCCGCGGGGCAGGACCACGGCCACCGGCCGGCCGGGGGTGACACCGGCGGCCTTCAGGCGCTCGGCGAGCGAGGCGACGCGGGCGTCGAGTTCGCCGTAGGTCAGACGGCGGGCGCCGCACAGCAGGGCCGGCAGCGACGGGTGGTGTGCGGCCACGGGATCCAGTGGATCGCGGCCGGCCGGGACGGGTACGGGCTCGGCGGCCGGATCCGTGGCGGCCGGATCTAGATCGGCCAGCGGGGTCTCGGGGCTGTGGAGGTAGGCGCGTAGCAGGTCCAGGAAGCGGCCGGAGAGCAGCCGGGCGACGTCCTCGCCGAAGAGGTCCGCGTCGTAGTCCCAGACGAGGGTCATGCCGGGCGCGCCGTGGCGCGGGGTGACGCCGCGCCGGTCGTCCGGGAGCAGGACCACATCGAGGTCGAAGCGGGTGGTGCCGGTGTTGAAGCCCTCGAAGAGGGTGATGTCGAGGCCGGGTACGTCGATCTCGGGCAGGGGCGCGTCGTGGGCGCTGAACATGACGGAGAACAGCGGGTTGTCGGCGCCGGAGGTGTGCATGCCGAGGGCTCGGGTCAGTTCCTGGACCGGTACGTCCTGGTGCGGCAGGGCCCGGATGAGGGTGTCGGTGACCTCGTCCATGGTGTCCTGGGCGGGGACGGCGGCGTCCAGGGTGAGCGGCAGCGGGATGGTGTTGACGAACATGCCCACGGCGTCCTCGTAGCCGAGGGGGCGGTTGCCGACGGCCGTGCCGATGACCATGCGGGAGCGGCCGCTGTGTCGGCGCAGCAGCTCCGCGAACAGCCCGAGGAGCGTGGAGAAGGGGGTGAGGCCGCGGGTACGGGCGTGTCCGCGCAGCTGTTCGGCGAGATCGGCGCCGATGGTCTGGCGCAGCTGTCCGCCGTGGTGCCTGCGGCGGGCGCCGGGGCGCGTCACGCCGGGCAGCGGCAGGTCGTGCTGCTGGTCGCGCAGTTCGGCCTGCCAGAAGTCGAGCGATTCGGGGGCGTACGCGGCCTGGGCCCGTTCCTGCACGTGGTCCGCGTACGAGGAGGCGGCCGGGAGCTCCAGGGTCTCGCCGAGGACGTGGGCGCGGTAGACGCGGAAGACGTCGTCGAGCAGGATCGCGAAGGAGTGGCCGTCGTGGATGAGGTGGTGCTCGACGTGGATCAGCCGGTGGTGGCGCTCGGCCAGCCGTACGAGTGTCCAGCGGATCAGCGGTGCGTCGAAGGTGTCGAGCGGTGTCTCGGCCTCGGTGCGCAGGAGGCGGGCGAACGCCGTCTCCGGGTCGTCCGCCGTGCTGAGGTCGACGGTGTGCAGCCTCGGCGAGCAGTGCTCCGCGACCCGCTGCTGCGGAACGGAACCCGTGGGGGCGACGAGTTCGAGCCGCAGGCCGGCATGGCGTGCCAGGGTGGCGGCGAGCCCGCGGCGCAGGGCCCCGGCGTCGAGGGTGCCCCACAGGTCCAGTGAGGCGGTGAAGTTGTAGGCGCGGCTGCCGGGCTGCATCTGCTCGTGCAGCCAGACGATCTCCTGCGAGGAGGAGAGGGGAAGCATGGGCGATCCCTGAGGTTGTCGGGTCGGTTTCCGGTGCCGGTCACGGTCGTGTCCGGCGGTCGTACGGGCGGCTTCGCGGGTCGCGCGGTGCCGTTCGGGCGTGCGGGGATGCTGTGGGGGGAAGCGCGGGGCGCGGGGCCGGGCGAGGGCCGGTGTGCGGGTGCCGCGTCCGGCGGGGCCCGGCGGGGCGGGGTGTGGGCCCCTGGGCGGTGTCCTGCCGATCAGGCCGGATGAGGGAGCGGCGACCGGTGTCGTGGGGCCTCCCCAGGCCCGCGGGGCCGAGGGGAAGGATCGCCAGGCGACCGAGGACGGCGTGGCGGAACGCGGTGCCATCGGTGCTCCTTTGCGGCCACGACCTGGGGCGTGGCTCAGGGGCGCAGGGCGTCGGTGAGCGCGTCGAACGCCCGGTTCGCGGTCTCGTCGTCGATCACCGCCCGGTCCCACCCCATCCGCAGGCGGATCTGCGCTCCCTGGGTGACGGACACGGCGAAGGGACCGCGGACCGGTCTGCCGTCGACGTGGACCTCCCGTCCTTCGATGCCCGCCAGGGCGAGGGGCGGGCGACGGCTGTCGTCGTCCACGGTGAGGAGTCCGTCGAGGCCTCCGGTCCAGCCCGAGCCGGTGGACCGTACGGCGGTCACGACCGTGTCGAACGGTACGTCGGCCCGGTCGAGGTCGTCCCACCACGCGTCGGCGGTGGCCTGCGAGCCGGGTCCGCGGCCGGTGTCGGCCGGGAAGACGAGAGTGTTGAGGAAGCAGCCGATGACCGGCTCCGCGCCCGCGGGACGGCCGCCCCACGGGTAGCCGAGCGGGACCGTGCGGTTCGGGCCGTACAGCTCACGGGCCGCGGAACGGCAGGCGTCGAGCAGTCCGGGGAAGGAGACTCCGCCGTCGTGTGCGGGCAGCAGGGCGTGCGCGGCGCCGCTGGGCGGTACGCCCTCGGGCGCTCGTGCGGGGCGGGGTGCCGGGGCGTGGGTGTCCAGCGTGCGCAGCCGGTCCGCCCAGTACGCGGCCGCGGCGGGCGTCTCCGCTCGCTCCTCGGCGGCGAGTTGCAGCAGGACGGCGTCCTCATAGGTGGCGAGTTCGGCTGCCGTCTCTCCCGCCGCGGTGCCGGGATCGGTGGCCTCCTCGCTGTAGGCGGCGCCGAGTTCGTCGACGATCCGCGCCAGCGAACGGCCGTCGCAAACGGCGTGGTCCAAGGCGACGGCGAGGATGTCCTCCTCGCGCTCCTCGTCGCGTACGAGGAAGAGCCGCAAGGGGGAACCCTGCGGATCCCAGGACTCGAGTGCGCGGCGGAGCGCGTCGGCCGCCGACTCGCCGGGTGCGACGGTCGGCCGGGTCACGGTGACCTCCGCGTCGTCGGGAGTGGCGACGCGCAGTACGGGGGTGCCCCGGACGACGGCGGGCCGCGAGCGCAGGGCGGTGTGCCGTGCGGCGAGCCTGTGGGCCGCTGTCCGCAGCCGTTGGGGGTCGATGGTTCCGGAGGGGAACGCGAAGAACATGGGCACCACGTCGGGGCGTCCCGTCGGGTCCAGCGAACGCACCAGCATGAAGCGGCGCTGCGCTCCGGTGACAGGCAGCAGGGCGTCGGGCCGGTCGGCGGTGATACGCCGGTAGCGGGTGAGGTACTGACTCGTGATGCTGAGCACGGGGTCCTCTTCGTGGTGGCCGCGGTCGCGGCCGCGCGGGGCGGTGTGGTCGGTGGTGGCGGGCGGTGGTCAGCCGGTGGGCGCGGGGGCAGGCCGGTCGCCCTCGTCGGCGTGGGATGCGGTGTCCTGCGGTGGCCCGTCGGCGCTGCCCTCGTTCTGCGGACCGGGGAGGTCGCGCATCCGGCGCAGCGGGGAGAGCAGCAGCGGAAGTGGTACGGCGAGGATGCCGACGGCGCACCAGGCGAGGGCCGTACGCGATCCGTAGGTCTGGGCGAGGGCTCCGCCGATGAGCGCGCCGAGCGGCAGGGTGCCCCACATGAGGAAGCGCAGGGTGGCGTTCATGCGGCCCAGCAGGCGTGGCGGGCACATCCCTTGGCGGAAGCTGACCTGGGCGACGTTGTAGACGACGGCGCCGAAGGAGACGACCGCGGATCCGGTGGCGAAGAGGACGGCCCCGGCGAGACCGTGCGTGGACAGGGGCCACAGCAGTGCGAAGGGGCCGGTCACCAGAAGGGACAGGAGGATGACCCGGGCCTGTCCCAGCCGTGCGGCGAGGCGGCCGGCGAACAGGGCGCCGAGGAGCCCGCCCACGGCCGACGCGGACAGCACCAGCCCGAGCCCGCCGGCCTGCAGTCCGACGGTGCGGACGAGGTGCACGGTCTGCGTGGCCATGAGGACGGCCGTGCAGAGGTTGGCGAGGCCGGTGGTGAGGGCGATGACGCGGAGCAGGGGGTGGCCGAAGACGAATCGCACACCTTCGCTGATCTCCTTGCGCAGCGAGGCCCCGGGCGCGGGGGCTTCGGGTGCTTCCTCGGTCCGCTCGATCCGCCGGAGGAAGAGGGCGGAGAGGAGGTAGCCGACGGCGTCGACGATAACGGCGAACTGCGCTCCGACGAGTTGGACGAGTCCGCCGCCGATACCGGGGCCGGTGACGTGTGCGGTGGAACGGACCGTTTCCAGCGCGCCGTTGCCTGTGACGAGTTGGTCGCGGGGCAGGATCTGGGGCAGGTAGCTCTGGTGGGCGACGTCGAAGAACACGGTCGCCACGCCGGTCACGAGCGCGACGGCGTAGAGCTGGGCCATGGTCATGACGTCGGCGAGCGCGGCGGCGGGGATGCTCGCCATGGCCACGGCTCGCACCAGGTCCGCCCGGATCATCAGGGGCCGTTTGCGCATGCGGTCGGTGAGTGCCCCGGCGGGCAGCCCGACGAGCAGGAAGGCGGCGGTCTCCGCTGCGGTCAGGAGGCCCACCTGGAAGGCGGGGGCGTCGAGTTCGAGGACGGCTACGAGGGGCAGTGCCACCAGCGTCACCTGGGCACCGAACTGTCCGGTGGCGGCTCCCGCGAGCAGCAGGCGGAAGTCATGCAAGCGCATGGGGCCACCGGTGCCACCGGTGGCGGAGCGGTTTGTGTCGGACATGTGAACGACATTCACCGATTAATCGCGCAACAGTCAAAGGAAACCTGTCAATTTCGGACTTGTTTTGCGGCACTGAGGACACGAGTCGGGAAATCTTTCGTGCTACCCGGGGTACCACCACGTAAATTCCGGCGGACCGAACAGGCGGCGCGGGGCGCGTAGGGCAAGGGGGGTCAGGGAGGCGCGAGGGGGGCGCGAGAGGGGCGACCGGCGACTCTTACCGTGAGTAACCGATTCCATCCTGGCCGAAAAGACTCATCCGGGATCATGCCCCTGCGGAGGCCGACATTCCGTCCGCTATGAAGGCGCTTGCGGCCCGGGCACGTCTTCCCACACCATAGGCAGGACTGGGCGCGGCGGCCAGCACGGCCCCACCCCGCCGGCCCCACCCGCCACACCCG
>NZ_JBSGZP010000448.1:0-6218 GCF_053611065.1 Streptomyces sp. NPDC054840 | reverse complement strand
GTCGTAGACGGTCGCGGAGCGTACTGAGGGCCTGGGCCGCCTGTGCGATCAGCTCTGCTCGCGCCACCACTTGTACGTGGCGGCGATGCCGTCCCGCAGCGGGACGGCGGGCTTCCAGCCGAGCGAGGTCAGGCGGCTCACGTCCAGCAGCTTGCGCGGGGTCCCGTCCGGCTTGGACGTGTCCCAGGCGAGCCGGCCGCGGAAGCCGGTCACCTCGGCGACCGTCTCGGCCAGTTCCCTGATGGTCAGGTCCTCGCCGCAGCCGATGTTGACGGGCTCGTCGCCGTCGTAGGAGTTCAGCAGCACGGCGCAGGCCGCGGCCAGGTCGTCCACGTGCAGGAACTCCCGGCGCGGGGTGCCCGAGCCCCACAGCGTGACCTCGTCACGGCCCTCGGCGGCGGCCTCGTGGAAGCGCCGGACGAGGGCCGGCAGGACGTGCGAGGTCTCCAGGTCGAAGTTGTCGCCCGGGCCGTACAGGTTCGTCGGCATGGCCGAGATGTACGAGGCCCCGTACTGCTTGCGGTACGACTGGACCTGGACGATGCCGGCGATCTTCGCGAGGGCGTAGGCCTCGTTGGTCGGCTCCAGCGGGCCGGTCAGCAGGGCGTCTTCACGGATCGGCTGCGGGGCCAGCTTCGGGTAGATGCAGGACGATCCCAGGAACAGCAGCCGGCCCACGCCGGCGGCGTGGGCGCCACCGATCACGCTGAGCTGGATCTGCAGGTTCTCCTCCAGGAACTGCACCGGATACGTGCTGTTGGCCATGATCCCGCCGACCTTGGCGGCGGCCAGCACCACGGCGTCCGGGCGGACGTCCTTCAGGTACGCCGCCGTAGCGGCGCCGTCGCGCAGGTCGAGGTCGGCGCGGCCCCGGGTGAGCACCTCATGGCCGTCGGCGGTGAGCCGCCGGGCGACCGCGGACCCCACGAGGCCACGGTGGCCGGCGACGAAGACGCGGGCGTTCGGGGGCAGGAGCGGCAGCGAACTTGTCATACCGCCGATGATGCCAGTCCGGCGCCGCGGGTCCGGCACGGGTCCACCGGCCCGGGCGCGGACGGCGCCGGGACGCCGTCCGGAACCGGGGCCGGACCGGCCCGCGTCTCCTTCGGGCAGGGGCGTCCGCCCCGCCGGGCCAGGCGGGGAGGGGCCGTGTACGGTAACGCAATCCGGCCCCCGGGCCGCGGCCGGGCCGCTCGGTGCGACGCATGACGGCCCGCTCCGCACCCACTTCGAGGCACAGCCTCACCACGACAGACAGAAACCACCACCAAGGGGACCCCATGGGCAAGACCGCACTGATCACCGGAGTCACCGGACAGGACGGCTCGTACCTCGCCGAGCTCCTGCTCTCCAAGGGCTACACGGTGCACGGGCTCGTGCGGCGGTCCTCCAGCTTCAACACGGAGCGGGTCGACCACATCTACCAGGACCCGCAGACCGCCAACCGGTCCTTCGTCCTGCACCACGCCGACCTCTCCGACGGCGTCGCGCTCGTGAACCTTCTCCGCGACATACGCCCCGACGAGGTCTACAACCTCGGCGCCCAGTCCCACGTCCGCGTCTCCTTCGACGCCCCGCTCTACACGGGCGACGTGACCGGCCTCGGCGCGCTGCGGCTGCTGGAGGCGATCCGGGCCAGCGGTGTCGACACCCGCATCTACCAGGCCTCGTCCTCCGAGATGTTCGGGTCCACCCCGCCGCCGCAGAACGAGCAGACCCCGTTCCACCCGCGCAGCCCGTACGGCGCCGCGAAGGTGTTCGCGTACTGGACCACGGTGAACTACCGCGAGGCGTACGACATGTTCGCCGTCAACGGGATCCTCTTCAACCACGAATCCCCGCGCCGCGGCGAGACGTTCGTGACCCGCAAGATCACCCGGGCGGTGGCCCGTATCAAGGCCGGCCTCCAGGAACACCTCTACCTCGGCAACCTCGACGCGGTGCGCGACTGGGGCTACGCCCCCGAGTACGTGGACGCCATGTGGCGGATGCTCCAGCAGGACGGGCCCACCGACTACGTCGTCGCCACCGGCGTGGCCGCGACCGTCCGCGAGTTCGTCGAGTCCTCCTTCACGCACGCCGGCCTCGACTGGACCGACCACGTGCGCTACGACCCCAAGTACGAGCGCCCGAGCGAGGTCGACGCCCTCATCGGTGACGCTTCCAAGGCCCATGACCTGCTTGGCTGGAAGCCGACGGTCCTGGTGGCGGAGCTGGCGCAGATCATGGTCGACGCCGACATCCGTCAGGTGGAGGACCAACTGGCGGGCGTGACCGTCCGCATCGACCGCTGAGGCCTTATATTTCCCCTACGGTTTGCCGTGTTCCGGCCGTACTCCGCTGCTCTGCAGGGGTGTGGCCGGGGTAAACCTGCTGTATGTCCCTTGTGCGCCCTCCGTGCTGAACCTGTTGATTCCAAGTTGGTATGCAATGGGTCAAGGGAGGTGACCAGGCCTCATATGAGCCCTAGTCTGCGCCAGTACATATGGCTGTTCGGATAGTTCCAGCCATCAAACCGGGCAATTGCCCTGGGGGGCTCATGCGTAGATCCAGAGGGCTGACTGCTGCCCTCGTCCTGTCACTGGCCGGTGCGGGCACCGGCATAGGCCTGGTGCTGATGCCTCAGGCGTCCGCCATCACGGCGCCGGTGGCATTCACCGCCGACCAACTGCCGACCTGGCAGACGAACGGCGTCGTCTGGGCGATGGCCCAGGCCGACGGCACCGTCTTCGCCGGCGGTACCTTCTCGGCCGTCCGCCCGCCCGAGGGCGCGGCAGGCGCGGAGCAGAATGCCGTGAACTTCGTGGCGCTCGACGCCGCGACCGGCAATCCCACCTCCTGCAAGCTGGCCTTCACCATCGGCGAAGGCACCGCGACCGTGCGCACGCTGGTCGTCTCGAAGGACAAGAAGACCCTCTACGCGGGCGGGTCCTTCGGCGCCGTCAACGGCACCCCGGTCTCCAGCCTCGCCGCGATCGACATCGCGAGCTGCACCCCCAAGGCATCGTTCCACCCGAGCTTCCCCGCCACCGTGCGCGCGCTCGCCGTCACCGACAACACCCTTTACGCGGGTGGTGACTTCTACACCGTCGACGGCCAGACCCGCGAGCGGTTCGCCGCCGTGGACGCCTCCTCCGGTGCGCTGAAGCCCTTCGTCGCCAACGTCGACGAGCCGGGCCGCGCGGTCGAGGTCACCCCCGACGGCAAGAACGTGCTCCTCGGCGGCGACTTCTTCACCGTCAACGGCTCCAACAGCCACGCCCTCGCCGTGGTCGACGCCACCACGGGCGCGGTCACCAAGACGTACGGCAACATCCCGTCGAACTCGGTCGTCAAGGACATCTCCACCGACGACACCGGCTTCTACACCGGCCACGAGGGCTCCGGCGGCGGCGTCTTCGACGGCCGCATCGGCCTGCGCCTGAGCGACTTCACCGAGAAGTGGCGCGACCGCTGCCTCGGCGCGACCCAGTTCGTCCTGCCCTACGAGGGAGTGCTCTACAGCTCCTCGCACGCGCACGACTGCTCCACCGAGCTGGAGTTCCCCGACGGCAAGCGGCACTTCCTGCTGGCCCAGCCGACCAACCACGAAGGCGCCGCCCCCGCGCCCGTGGACGGCTTCGTGCGCGGCCCGGGCAAGCTCGGCTGGCACCCCACGGCCAACGACGGCATGGACGGCACCGAGGGCATCGGCCCGCGCGTCATGGCCGTGGCCGAGAAGAACGACGTCAAGTACATGTGGGTCGGCGGTGAGTTCACCCTCATCAACGGCAAGCCGCAGTGGGGTCTGACCCGCTTCGCCTCCACCGGCGACGTCGGCGCCCCCACCACCCCGGTGGCCAGCGCCGCGAGCGTCAAGCCCGGCGAGGTCCAGGTCCGCTGGCGCACCAGCTACGACGCGGACGACAGCAAGCTGACGTACCGCATCTACCGCAACGGCTCGGCCACTCCGGCCGCCACCGTCACCGCCAACTCGCTGGAGTGGGAGCGCCCCCAGGCCTCCTGGAACGACGCCACGGTCAAGGCCGGCCAGAGCTACACCTACCGGGTGACCGCGACCGACGCCGCCGGGAACACCAGCGCCCTGTCGGCCGTCGCCTCGGTGACCGTCCCGAACTCGGTCCAGGCGTACGCGAACCAGGTCCGTACGGACGGCGCCGACCTCTACTGGCGCTTCGACGACGCGGTCAGCCCCTACGTCGCCGACTCCTCGGTGTCCGGCAACCGCAGCGGCATCCAGGTCAACGCCCCCGCCCTGAAGCAGTCCCCCGGCGCCGTCTCCGGCAGCACGGCGATGGGCTTCAACGGGACCAGCCAGCAGGTGTACAGCGACCGCCGTCAGACGGTCGGCAACACCTTCACCATCGAGACCTGGTTCAAGACGAACACCACGCGCGGCGGCAAGCTGATCGGCTTCGGCAACAACACCACGCGCAACAGCGGCTCGCACGACCGCCACATCTACATGACCAACACCGGTCGCCTGGTGTTCGGCGTCTACAACGGCTCGGTCCGGACGGTCTCCACCGGCCTGTTCGAGACGTACAACGACAACAAGTGGCACCACGTGGTCGGCACCCAGGGCCCCGGCGGCATCACGCTGTACGTCGACGGCCAGAGCAAGGGCACGCTGAACGCCACCAGCAACACCACCTACGCGGGCTACTGGCACGTCGGCGGCGACAACCTCTCCGGTTGGCCGACCCGCCCGACGAGCAACTTCTTCGCCGGCCAGCTCGACGAGACGGCCGTCTACCCGTCGGCGCTCACCCAGGCCCAGGTCAAGAACCACTTCGACCTGGCCAAGGCCCCCACCGACACGGTCTCCGCGGTCAAGACGACCGAGGACACCTACGTCAACCAGGGCGCCCCGAGCACCATCTACGGCACGTCCACCTCGCTCGCGGTGCGCGGCAGCGGCTCGCTCTACGAGTCGTACCTGCGCTTCAACCTGCCGGCCGCCCCGGCAGGCCAGGTCCTGAAGTCCGCCTCGCTGCAGATCAAGACCAGCACGCAGGCGAACTCCGGCACCACCGACACCGTGAAGGTGCTCCCGGTCACCGGTAACTGGACCGGCACGGGTACGACCTTCAACACCAAGCCCACCCTCGGCACGACCCCGCTCGGCACCATCGCGGGCGTGCCGGAAGGCTCCGCGGTCCACAACGTGGAGCTGGACGCCGCCACGGTCTCCGCGGCGCTGGGCACCAGCTACGGCCTGGGCCTGACGAGCACGGGCAGCGACCCGCTGTGGATCTGGTCCTCCGAGGCCACGGCGGCGGAGGGCACTCCGCAGCTGGTCCTCACCTTCGGCGTGAAGTAAGCGACGAAGACCGAAACAACCGCCTGACGGCGTGCGGGGTCCGGCTCTCTGTGGCCGGGCCCCGCTGCACACCCCCCTTGAGTACGGGAGCCATCCGATGTACCGACGCTCCGCAGCGGCTGCTGTCCTGCTGGCCGCCGCCCTGACGCTGACCGCCTGCAGTTCGGGCGGGGACAAGGCCGATTCCGGCGCCAAGCCGAAGCCCCCGGCCTCTTCGTCGGCCCCCGACCCGGCGGACGCCCCGCAGCCGTCGACCGACCCCGACGCGAAACCGACCGGCCCCGTCGTGCCGGACGCGAAGCTCACCCCGAAGACGGGCAGCTTCACGGCGGAGGAGAAGAAGTACCTGAGCGGGCGGGTCCCCGACAAGGTGGACCCGGCGTCCGTGCTGCAGAGCGGCCAGGACGCCTGCCAGCGGGTGCAGCGCACCGCGAAGCACGACAAGGACGCGGCGACCGGCGCCGTCATCACCGGCGAGATCCCGGGCGCCAAGGACGCGATCACCTTCCTGTGCCCGGACCAGAAGCCGATCCTCGCCGCGGCGGAGAAGGGCTTCCCCGAAGGCCCCCGTACCTCGCCCGCGGCGGGCACCTACCGGGCGCTCACCCAGGCCACGAACTGCACCTGGGAGGCCAAGGGGAAGGACGGCGGCACCCTCGCCTCGGGCCCCGAGACCCCGCCCAAGGCGGGCGACAGGATCACGGCGGCGATCCCGGCCGGCACGGCGGAGTTCAACTCGTCGGGCTGCTACGCCTGGATCCCGGCCTAGGTCGTGTCCGCGAAGTAGCGCCGGCCGCCCGAAGGGCGGGCCCCGCGGCGTCCGGTGCCGTACATCGCAAGGCGGAGGGGCGCCCGCGTACCGGACGTACTCGGGCGCGCCCGACAACGCGGCGAG
>NZ_JBSGZP010000447.1:0-6228 GCF_053611065.1 Streptomyces sp. NPDC054840 | reverse complement strand
GGGGTCGGCTGGAGCACCACCCCGGCCGCGGCGTCCGCCAGCAGCCGCGCCCGTTCGGCGACGCACATCAGGGCGTCCGCCGCCGGGCGTCCGGCCAGCAGGGCCGTGGTCACGGCGGCGACGCCGTCGATCCAGCGCTCCCGGCGGCGCGCGGTCTCGTAGAGCCGGGCGTTGCCGATCGCCATGCCCGCCTGCGAGGCCAGGACGCGCAGCAGGGCGAGGTCCTCGTCCGTGAAGGGGCCACCGCCCCGTTTCCCGGTGAGGTAGAGGTTGCCGAAGACCTCCGTGTGCACCCGGATCGGTACACCCAGGAGGCTGTGCATGGGCGCGTGGCCCGGCGGGAAGCCGGTGGCCCGCGGGTCCTGGGTGACGTCGTCGAGGAGCAGCGGGCGCGGATCGCTGACGAGGGCCCCGAGCACGCCGGAGCGCGCGTCCGGCAGGTGGGGGATCGCGGCCCGTTCCTTCTCGGTGAGGCCTGCCGTGAACAGCTGGGTCAGCAGGAGGCGCTCGGGGTCGGTGATCCCGAGCGCTCCGTACCGGGCCGCGCACAGCTCGGTCGCCGAGTCCACGATGTTCTGCAGGGTGGTGCGCAGCTCCAGCTCGGACCCGACGTTGAGGACGGCCTCCAGCAGCACCGGAAGGCTCGCCGCCTCCTCGCCGGGTTCCTCGGGCTCCTCGGGCTCGTCGGATTCCTCGGGTCCCTCGGGTCCCTCGGCTTCCTCGGGCCTTTCGATCTCCCTCGGCTCCTGAGGGCTCATCCGGCCAGCGGGTTGAGGACCATGGGGGCGACCCTCCCTTCGAGCATCGCGCCGAGACCGAGTACGGCGCACACGTCCGGCCGTTCCGCGATGGCGACTGGCATTCCGGTGGCGTCCCGCAGCATCTGGTCCAGGCCCGGCAGCAGGGCGCTGCCGCCCACCATCATGATCCCCCGGTCCGTCAGATCGGCCACCAGGTCCGGCGGGCAGTCCCGCAGCACCTTGCCGATGCCGTCGAGGACGGCGGTCAGCGGGGTGTAGATGGCGTCCCGGACGGCGGCGGTGTCCACCTGCACGGAACGGGCCAGTCCGGTGGCCACGTCGCGGCCGTGGATCAGGGTGGAGGCCGGGCCGCCGACGGTGAGGCCGTTGCCGTGGAGGGCCAGCTGGAGCGGCCGTACCGCCTGGCTGGGCAGCATCAGCTCGTGCGCGTGGCGAAGGTGCTGGACGACCGCGTGGTCGATGGCCTCGCCGCCGACCGGGATCCGCTGGGCGGTGACGATCGAGCCGAGGGAGAGGACCGCCACCTGGGTGGCCGCGGCCCCGCACACCATGATCATCGTCGCGGTCGGCTGCTCCACGGGGAGTCCGCAGCCGACGGCCGCCGCGATCAGGGTGTCGACCAGTTCGACGCGCCGGGCGCCGAGCCCCACGAGGGTTTCCACGGTGGCCCGCTGGGCGAGCGGGTCCGCGTCGTGCGGGGTGCAGGCGGCGGCCCGCAGGCGCGGCTTGCGCCGCAGGGCGCGCCGCAGCTTCTCGCCGAGGAGGTGACGCAGCATCCGCTGGGCCATCTCGATGTCGACGACGGTGCCGCCGGAGACGGGGCGGACGACCCGGATGTAGTCGGGTGTGCGGCCGGTCATCCGTTCGGCGAAGGAGCCGACGGCGATGAGTGCGCCGGTGCGCGTGTTGACCGCGGCGACGCTGGGTTCGTCGACCACGAGGCCGGCGCCCTTGACGTATACGCGGGTTCTTGCCGCCCCCAGGTCGACGGCGACGTGGCAGCGGCGCAACTGCTCAAGACTGACGGTCACGGCAGATCCTCCCGAGAGCGCTGACGCAAGAGGACCGACGGAAATGTCGGTCACTTTTCATATCATCGCGGGCAATTCGCTCTCATGGCCCGTTGAGCTGCTCCGGCCGGGGGGTGCCTCGCGGCTGCATGGGGGTGGATTTCTGTACCGACAGGCAGCACCATGCCCGCACCGCGCGCGCTACTCACGCGTAACAAGGTA
This sequence comes from Streptomyces sp. NPDC054840, assembly GCF_053611065.1. Taxonomy (NCBI): domain Bacteria; kingdom Bacillati; phylum Actinomycetota; class Actinomycetes; order Kitasatosporales; family Streptomycetaceae; genus Streptomyces; species Streptomyces sp. NPDC054840. The sequence continues at coordinate 4,235 of NZ_JBSGZP010000447.1, read as the reverse complement.
AAGGGGACCTGATGCTGACGGCCCGACAGGGAATGCAGGCACCGCCCCTCCCGGCGCTCCTGACCCTTCCGGTACTCCTGGCGCTCCTGACGCTGTGCCTCGCGCTGCCGGCGGCCTCCCCGGCCCGGGCCTCCTCCCGTAACCCGGTGGTCCTCGTGCACGGCTACAACGCCGACCCGGGTGTCTGGGGATCCCTCCACGCGGACCTGCGCGCCGCCGGATACACCGACGCGGAGCTCTTCTCCTTCGGCTACGACTCCCACCGGTCCGTCAACGAGGTCCTCGCCGGGCGGCTCGGCGCCTACGTCGACCAGGTCCGCCGGGAGACCGGCGCAGCCAAGGTCGACGTGGTCTCGCACTCCTTCGGCTCGCTCGTCAGCCGCTGGTACGTGAAGTTCGGCGGCGGCGCGGCAGCCGTGGACCACTGGGTCTCGCTCGCCGGACCCAACCGCGGCACCTCCACCGCCTGGGCCTGCGCGTTGTGGGACCAGGCGTGCCGGGACATGACCCCGGGGTCGTACGTGGTGAGGAACCTGAACAGCGGGGACGAGACCCCGGGCGCGGTGAAGTACGCGACCTTCTGGTCCCACTGCGACGAGATCGTCAACCCGGACGACAGCGTCCCGCTGACCGGAGGCGCCAACACGCCGGTCGGCTGCCTCGATCACAACGACCTGCTCGGCGACGACGGCACCTCGGCCGGAGTCCGTGCCTTCCTCGCCCGCTGAGGGCTCTCTCCCGTCATCCGGGACGGCCCTCAGGGAGCGTCCCCCAGGGAGAACCGCTGGAGCAGGCCGTAGGTGAACTCCGCCACGCAGGGCCGGCCCCGCACCGCGAAGGCCAGGCGCCAGCGGGTCGGCGCGGTGCCCTCCATCGGCCGGACCGGGGCGAAGGCCCGTGCCACCTCGTCCACCGTCGCCGACCAGGGCCGCAGATCGTCCGGCGACTCCAGTACGGGCCCCAGCGCCCCCGGGGCCCGCACCAGCCACTCGTTCCACACCGCCCCGTCCGGCGCGGCCAGCACCTCGAAGCGCAGGTCCGGCCAGAGCGGCAGCGGCCACAGCAGGGCCTCGCACTGCAGATCCCCGATCGTGCGGTGCTCGGCGGACTCCGGCGGGCCGAGCACCGAGCGGTACCGGGCCAGGGCCCCGCGGGAGCGGGGTGAGCGGACCATCGCCTGCCAGCGCTTGTTCGCCTCCCGCTGGTCCGCGAGCGAGGCGCCCAGCCTGCGGCGGGCCTCGTCGGCGAGGCCCGGCTGGAAGTCGGCCATCCGCCGCAACAGCACCAACTGGAATCCGCTCGGCCCGAAAGGTGTCATGCCGGAAACGATTCCACACAGGATCCTTACGTTCTCGGGATCCGGATGTTGTCGCAGACCACGTAGCCTGCGGGCGCCATGAACTACTGCCACGCATGCCGGAGGCACCTCAACGGCGCACTGGCGTGCGCCGGATGCGGAACCCCCGCCGAGTACCTGATACCTGCCGCGTCCGGCGCCGGGCCGGCCTCCGTGCCCGCCGCCGAGACGCCGTATTCCGGACCGCCCCCAGCACTGGCCGAGGTCTTCGCCGACTCACTCGTCGTGCTGTCCGCGCCGAACGAGCGGCGCCCCGGCGCCCGCCGCCGGGTCACGCACCGGCGCCGCCGTCGGACCGTGCTGTCTCTCTCGCTCGGCCTGCTGATCGCGGTCGCGGGCTCGATGGCGGTGGTCCGCATGGCCACCGACGCGGAGCGCACCGACCGGGCCTCGACCGTGGTGCTGACCGACGACGGCCCGCAGCAGCCCGCCCCCCTGCCCGACGCTCCGACGGGCGGTGCGCCGACGGGGCCCGGGAGGGTCACGGCGAAGGCCACCGTCGCGGGTACGAAGCCGGCCGGGGCCGCGGCGCCTTCCGGGAACGTCCCGCAGCCGGGTCCGACGTCGCCCGCCCCCGCGCCCGAGACGTCAGGCCCGGCCTCCCGTACCCCCGGCCCGGGGCCGACCGTACGGGGAACCGCGTCGGGGAAGCCCTCGTCGAGCGCCTCCACGAGCACGCGGGGGCCGTCGCCCTCGTCCACGGCCCCCGTGCCGCCACCCGTTCCCACCAAGGAGCCGTGCGGCTTCTTCGATTTCGGCTGCTGGTTCTAGGTCGCCATCGCCGGGGCCCCGTCGTGCACGGGCGGGCCGGCGGCGTACGGGCCTGCGCGGGCGAACATTCTTCGCCGGGGCGGCCCTCCGTCAGGCCAGCATGCGCCGCAGGAGGTCCCGCAGGACCGTCCGCTCCTCCACGGACAGCCCGGCCAGCGGTTCGCGGGCGAAGTCCAGCGACTCGCGCAGCCGCTCCGCGGTCAGCGTGCCCTCCTCGGTGGGGGCGGCCAGCTTCACCCGCCGGTCGGCCGGGTCCGGGCGGCGTTCGACCAGGCCGCGAGTCTCCAGGCGGTCGACGATGCCGGTCACGTTCGAGGGCTCGCACCGCAGCTTCAGCGCGATGCGCCGCATCGGCATCGGCTCCAGCGAGAGCATGTTCAGCACCTTGGCCTGGGCGCCGGTGAGCTGGTGGCTGGCGGCCGCGTGCTCGTACTCCATGTGGTACCTGGCCACGACGTCGCCGATGAGCTCGACGACTTCGATGGTCACTGGGTCTACGCGACGACTGGGCATGGAACCAGCGTACCCATTTACTTGACAACATGAAATATCTAGGCGCATGGTTGTTTCATCTAGTGAAGCAATTTCGTTCTGACCAGGAGCGCCGCATGTCTCAGATCCCCGCCGTCAGCCGCGAGTGGCACCTCGTCCGTCGCCCGCAGGGCTGGCCCGTCGCCGAGGACTTCGCCCTGCGTGAGGTGCCCGTGTCCGCCGAGCCCGCCGCCGGCCGGATCCTGGTGCGCAACCTGTACATGTCCGTGGACCCCTACATGCGTGGCCGGATGAACGACGTGAAGTCGTACATCCCGCCCTTCCAGCTGGACGAGCCGATGCAGGGCGGAGCGGTCGGCGAGATCGTCGCCTCCTCCGCCGAGGGCTTCGCCGTCGGCGGGCACGTGCTGCACCCCCTGGGCTGGCGCGAGTACGCGGATGTCGACGCCGCGCACGCCGTCAAGGTGGATGCCTCGCTCGCCCCGCTCTCGGCCTACCTCGGTGTCCTCGGCATGCCGGGCCTGACCGCCTACGCCGGACTCTTCGAGGTCGCCTCCTTCAAGGAGGGCGACTCGGTCTTCGTCTCCGGCGCCGCCGGTGCCGTCGGCAGCCTCGTCGGCCAGTTCGCCAGGATCAAGGGCGCGTCCCGGGTGATCGGCTCCGCCGGCTCGGACGACAAGGTGACGCTGCTCACGGAGAAGTACGGCTTCGACGCCGCCTTCAACTACAAGAACGGCCCCGTCGCCGAGCAGCTGCCGGCCGCGGCCCCCGAGGGCATCGACGTCTACTTCGACAACGTCGGCGGTGACCACCTGGAGGCCGCCATCTCCTCGATGAAGGTGAACGGCCGGGCCACCCTGTGCGGCGCGATCGCCGGGTACAACGACACCGAGGCCGCCCCCGGTCCGCGGAACCTGATGCAGGTCATCGGCAAGCGTCTGCGCCTGCAGGGCATCCTCGTCAACGACCACAACGGACTGCAGCAGCAGTTCGTCCAGGACGTCGCCGGCTGGCTGCGTTCCGGTGAGCTGCGGTACGACGAGACGGTCGTCGAGGGTGTCGAGAACGCCACCTCCGCCTTCCTCGGCATGCTGCGCGGCGAGAACACCGGAAAGATGATCGTTTCATTCACCGGTTAGGCTCACTGCACACCGTCGTGATCGTGGGCGCGACTCACGGCGATTACCAGGAGGATTTTCCTTTATGTCCATCCAGCAGTCCGACGTCGCCTACACCGCTGTCGCCACCGCCGAGAACGGCCGTGACGGTCGGGTCGCCACCAACGACGGCCAGCTCGAGGTCGTCGTGAACCCGCCGAAGGAGCTCGGCGGCAGCGGCGCCGGCACCAACCCGGAGCAGCTGTTCGCCGCCGGCTACAGCGCCTGCTTCCAGGGCGCCCTGGGCGTCGTCGCGAAGAACGTGAACGCCGACATCTCCGGCTCCACGGTCACCGCCGAGGTCGGCATCGGCAAGAACGACGAGGGCTTCGGCCTGATCGTCAAGATCTCCGCCGTGATCCCGAACGTGGACGCCGCCACCGCCAAGGACCTCATCGAGAAGGCCCACGAGGTCTGCCCGTACTCGAAGGCCACCCGCGGCAACATCACCGTCGAGC
>NZ_JBSGZP010000446.1:0-6233 GCF_053611065.1 Streptomyces sp. NPDC054840 | reverse complement strand
GGCCGGTCGGCGAGCCCGCGGCGCCCGGTGGCTGCGCGGCCGTGATGCCGTCGATCCCGCGGCCCTGGCCACCGAGGACCGATACGGCGAAGCCGCGGGCGGCGACATCGGCCGTGGTGACCGGGCGGACCCAGCCGGCACCCTCGCACGCCGGGTCGGTGACCTTGTTCTGGGCCAGCCAGGCGTTGTACCCGGCGGCCCAGCCGCGCATCAGTTCCTTGAGGTCCTTGGTGGGACCGGCCGGGGCGGGGGTAGCCAGCAGCTTCTCCACCGTGCCGGACTCCCGCACCCCCTTGAAGTAGAGGTCGCTGGACAGGTTCTTCGTGGCCGAGGAGAGCGAGAAGTCGGGCGCGGCGTCGGCCCCGAACCAGCGGGAACGCTCACCGGAGACGGTCACGAACCCGTCGGCGAGGACACAGACCTGGTCGGCGGCCTGGGCCCAGCCGGTGCCGAAGCCGAGCTGCGCGTAGTCGCGGGCCAGGATGTGCGGGATTCCGTTCTCGGTGTACCGGATGACGGCGGACAGGCCGCCGCCGGTGGCCTGCCGGTCGTCGGGCGCCGCGGCCGCCGAGGCCTGGGGTACGGCGGCCGCCGCGGCGAGCAGAGCGGCGCCGGTGAGGGCGACGCGGCGGAGTATCGGACGAGTGCTGAGGTGCAACAGTCCTCCCAAGTAGCCTGTGGTCGGGAGTGGTTACCCGTTGGACAGGCGGTACGTCCGTGCCCCCACACTCATTCAGCCCGTCCGATGACCTGTCAACATCCCGTTTGGTATCGGGTGATTGACCTTGGGCGTACGGGAGGACGAGGATCGCGCCATGACGGCAGACCGGACGGTGCGGGCAGGGCGAGCGGTACGGGACAACACGGTCGATGGACTGGTGCACGACAGCGCGCGGCGGGTGCCCGACCGCCCGGCCGTGCGCTACCGCGAGCGCAGCTGGACGTACGCGGAACTCGACGCGGCCGTCACCACCGGCGCCGCCGTGCTGCGGGAGCGGTACGGGCTGGCCGCCGGGGACCGGGTCGCCACCTTCGCCCACAACTCCGACGCCTATCTGATCGCCTACCTCGCCTGCGCGCGGGCGGGGCTCACTCATGTCCCGGTCAACCAGAACCTCACCGGCGAGGACCTCGCGTACATCCTGGACAACTCCGCGAGCGCCCTGGTCCTCGCGGATCCCGGCCTGTCCGGGCGGATCGCCGGCGGGTACCGGGTACGGGCGCTGCGCGACGCCCCCGACTCCTTCCTGGCGGAGCTGGCCGAGCCGCTGCCCTTCGAGGCCGGCCGGGACCCGGGCGCACTGGTCCAACTGCTCTACACCTCGGGGACCACCGCTCTGCCCAAGGGCGCGATGATGACTCACCGGGCCCTCGTGCACGAGTACGAGAGCGCCATCGAGGCCCTGGACCTGGACGGGGACGACCGGCCCGTGCACTCGCTGCCGCTGTACCACTCGGCGCAGATGCACGTCTTCCTGCTGCCGTACCTGGCGGTGGGGGCGCGGAACACGATCGTGGACGCGCCGGTCGCAGAGCGGATCTTCGACCTGGTCGAGGCCGGGGAGGCGGACAGCCTCTTCGCCCCGCCGACGGTGTGGATCGGCCTGGCGAACCACCGGGAGTTCGCGGCGCGTGAGCTGGGCGCGCTGCGGAAGGCGTACTACGGGGCTTCGATCATGCCGGTCCCGGTCCTGGAACGCCTGCGCGAGCGGCTGCCGGAGCTCGGCTTCTACAACTGTTTCGGCCAGAGCGAGATCGGGCCGCTCGCCACGGTGCTGGGGCCGTCGGAGCACGACGGGCGGATGGACTCCTGCGGGCGGCCGGTGCGCCACGTGGAGGCGAAGGTGGTCGACGAGGACGGCAAGGACGTGCCGGACGGAACGGCGGGCGAGGTGGTCTACCGTTCGCCGCAGCTCTGCCTGGGGTACTGGAACGATCCGGTGGCCACGGAGAAGGCGTTCCGGGACGGCTGGTTCCGCTCGGGCGACCTCGCCGTCCGCGACGCACAGGGGTACTTCACAGTCGTGGACCGGGTGAAGGACGTCATCAACTCGGGCGGTGTGCTGGTCGCCTCACGGCAGGTGGAGGACGTGCTCTACACCCACCCGGGCGTGGCCGAGGCGGCGGTGGTCGGGCTGCCCGACGAGCGCTGGATCGAGGCGGTCACAGCGGTGGTGGTACGGCGGGGGGAGGTGGGGGAGGTGACGGAGGCGGAGCTGATGGCCTACGCGCGGGAGAAGCTCGCCCATTTCAAGGCTCCCAAGCGGGTGCTCTTCGTGGACGCCCTGCCGCGCAACGCCAGCGGCAAGATCCTCAAGCGGGAACTGCGCGACCGCTTCTCGGAGCCCGGCCGCTGACGCCCGGCCGCTGACGCCCGGCCGCTGACGCCCGGCCGCTGACGTCGGCCGCTGACGCGGGTGAGCCCGGTCAGCCGGGGTGCGGAGGGCGCGCGGCGAGGTCCTCGGGCGAGAGGAGCCCGCTGCGTCGCAGCCGCCGCAGGGTGAGGTGCTCGTGCACGAGACGGCCGACGAGCGCGCCCCCGTAGACCACGAAGCCCACGCCGACCAGCCAGGACTGGACGACGAGCAGGGTGCCGAAGGGGCCGTAGATCACCGCGTTGGAGGCGATGAGCGGGGAGAACACCAGCTGCGAGAAGATCCGCAGCCCCAGCAGCCCGAGGCTGGTCGCCACCGCTCCCGGCACGAGGGCGCGCCAGCGGACCCGGCCGCCGAGCAGCAGGCGCTGCGAGCCGATGAAGAACAGGCAGGTGCCGATGAGGTCGCCCAGCGCGCCGAGGACCCTGCCGATGGCGTTGTTCGACGGCGAGGGGATCCCCACGAGCAGGCCGAGGTAGCAGACCAGCAGGGCGAGCCAGACGACGTGCAGCCACATGGTGTGCCAGCGCGCGGTCGGCAGATCCCAGACCTTCTCGTAGCCGGTCTGCACGGCCGACCCGAAGGTCAGGCCGAACACCGCGAGGGCGGCCAGACCGAACGCGGTTGTCCGTTCCAGCGCCAGGTCCGCGGCGCCGAACAGCATCTCGACCCGGACGCGCGAGGCTTCCGTCACCCCGAGGGCCTGGCCCAGCCAGCGGCCGAAGCCCGAGCCGCTTCCGGGTGCGGCGGCCGCCACGACCACCAGCAGCGGCACCAGGGTGAGGAAGCCGAGGGCCGCGAAGCCCATCGCCCGGTGCATCAGCTCCATCTCCCGGCCGCGGCTCCAGGCCAGCCCGACCTGGGAGCCCTGGAGTCGGTCGTAGAGCTGCCGGAGGGTGGAGATCACACCTCATTCACTACCCCCGAGCGCCGGCTCGCTCCCCGGGGCCACACCCAAATGGGCCCGAAGGGGTGGTTTCAGCCGCCGGCTCCGCGAAGGTCGACCAGTCTCTTGATCTTCCCCACCGAACGCTCCAGGGTCTGCGGGTCGACCACCTCGACCCGCACGGAGACCCCGACCCCCTCCTTGACGGCCCGGGCCACGGCGGCGGCCGCGTCCTGCCGCCGCTCGGCGTCCGTCTCGCGGCGCGCCTCCACCCGTACCGTCAAGGCGTCCATCCGGCCCTCCCGGGTCAGCCGCAGCTGGAAGTGCGGAGCCAGGCCCGGCGTCCGCAGCAGGACCTCCTCGATCTGGGTCGGGTACACGTTCACCCCACGCAGGATGATCATGTCGTCGCTGCGGCCCGTGATCTTCTCCATCCGGCGGAAGGCCGGCCGCGCCGTCCCGGGCAGCAGCCGCGTCAGGTCACGGGTGCGGTAGCGGATCACGGGCATGGCCTCCTTGGTGAGGGAGGTGAACACCAGCTCGCCGGGCTCGCCCTCCGGCAGCACCGCGCCGGTCAGCGGATCGACCACCTCGGGATAGAAGTGGTCCTCCCAGATGTGGAGGCCGTCCTTGGTCTCCGCGAACTCTTGGGCCACGCCCGGTCCGATGACCTCGGACAGGCCGTATATGTCCACCGCGTCGATGTCGAGCCGTTCCTCGATCTCCCGGCGCATCTCCTCGGTCCAGGGCTCCGCGCCGAAGATCCCCGTCCGCAGTGAGGTGGCGCGCGGGTCGATCCCCTGGCGCTCCATCTCGTCCAGCAGGGTCAGCATGTAGGAAGGGGTCACCATGATGACCTCGGGGCGGAAGTCCTCGATGAGCCGGACCTGCCGGTCCGTCATTCCGCCCGAGGCGGGCACGACCGTACAGCCGAGGCGCTCGGCGCCGTAGTGCGCGCCCAGACCGCCGGTGAACAGCCCGTACCCGTAGGCGATGTGGATGATCTGGCCGGGCCGCCCGCCCGCCGCGCGTATGGACCGGGCGACGACATCCGCCCAGGTCGCGAGATCCCGGTCGGTGTACCCCACGACGGTCGGCCGCCCGGTGGTGCCGCTGGAGGCGTGGATGCGGCGCACCTGCGAGCGCGGCACGGCGAACATCCCGAAGGGGTACTGGTCGCGCAGATCGGCCTTGGTGGTCAGGGGGAACAGGGAGAGGTCGGCGAGCGACCGGCAGTCGTCGGGATGCACACCGGCCTTGTCGAAGGCCTGCCGGTAGAAGGGCACCTTCTCGTAGGCGTGGTGCAGGGTCGTGCGCAGCCGGGTGAGCTGGAGTGCCGCCAACTCGTCACGGCCCAGCCGCTCGCCCTCGTCGTGCAGATCCGTGTACACCGCCATGCCGTCACCTCATCGTGAGAACCGACCGATCATTCGGTAGATTGCCAGGAATCCGCAGGTTAAATCAATGACTCGAACGAGTGATCGTCTGTTGTGATGGCCGGCATACCCACCTTCACCGGCTACGACGGAACCGAACCCGCCTGTCACCTCCAAGGGGCCGGTGAGCCGCTGATCTGCGTCCCGGGACGGCGCCACGCGGGCCTCCGCATGCCTCGGAGACCTCGGAGACCTCGGCGGACCGGCGGACGGGCGCCTTCTGATCCTCCTCGCCCTGCGCGGCACGGGCGACTCCGCGAGGCCGCGCCGGTGTTCTACGGGAACGGGGACGCGACGGCCGGGCGCACGGGGCGGAGAACGCGCGGCAGCAGCACGAGAGGCCGCCGAGGCCTACGCGGGCCCCGGTGCCTTCGACCCGCCCGCCACCCGTGCGGCGCTCCGCCGGGTCACGGGCGATGTCCTGGTACGGGCCGCGGAACTGGACGGCAACCCCCGCGCCGCCCTGGCGGCCCGGCTCGCCGTGCTGTTCCCGCGCGGCTCGGTCGATGTCCAGCCCCGGGCCGGCCACTTCCCGTGGCTCGACGACGCGGCCTGGTTCGAGGCCCTCGTGGAACGGTTCCTGGCGGCGGGCGCCTGACCGGCGCGATGCGGCGGGGGTCGGCGGGCGGTGGTTCATCAAGATCGGCGGGATGGCAGACTGACGGGCCGTACCGCGAACCGAGAGGACGGACATCACCGTGCGACGCAGACAGGCACGCACAGCACTGGCGTCCCTGGCCCTGGCGGCATTGACGACGGCGACGGCGACCGCCTGCGCGTTTCCGCTGCGGGACCTCGGCCCACTGCCCCCGCGATTCCCGGGTCCACCGCTGCCCGCCGACACGGTGGTGTCGGAGATGACCGCGATACTGGCGGCGGAGGGCATCACGGTGGAGCGGGAACCCTCCGGGGTTCTGGGCAGGTGCCACGAACGGCTCTCAGGGCGTCACGCGCCGGAGACGGTGGACGCCGCCATGAAAGCGGCCCTCGCGCGAGCCCGCTCCGAGTACGGCTGGCAGGCCGGCTCCGACACCGGCGGGACGTCGGTGACCCTGACGAAGAACAACTGGACGGCCCTGGCCGGCTTTGCGGCTGACCCGGCACCGGGTCTGCAGGCACCGGTCGTCATCTCGCTGATCTGCGTGGACGGCGACGACGCCTCCACCGCCCCCACGGCACCTTCCGCCCCGGCCCTCACACCCGCACCCGCGCCCGAGTCGTCCTGAGCGAGCGCCGGCCGGCGACCCGTACGGCTCGCCGACCGGGGCGGACGATCAGGCCGTGTCCGCCTCCGTCGCCACAGCCTTCGCCCAGCGGTAGTCCGCCTTGCCGCTCGGCGAGCGCTGGATGGCGGGCGCGATGACCAGCTGGCGCGGGATCTTGTAGCCCGCCAGCCTGGTGCGGCAGTGGCTCTGGATCTGGTCCAGTGACGGCGCCCGGGCGCCCTCCCGGACCTGGACCACCGCGGCCACATGACTGCCCCAGGTCGGGTCCGGGACCCCCGCCACCAAGGCGTCGTACACGTCGGGGTGGGAC
>NZ_JBSGZP010000445.1:4668-6234 GCF_053611065.1 Streptomyces sp. NPDC054840 | reverse complement strand
GCGCGCAAGGTGGTCGGCGTCGGGAGCGTGGGGACCCGCTGCTTCATCGTGCTGCTCCTCGGACGCGACGCCGACGACCCGCTCTTCCTGCAGATCAAGGAGGCCGTGCCGTCCGTCCTGCAAGGCCACCTCCCGGACGACGGGCACGATCACCAAGGGCACCGGGTGGTCGCCGGCCAGCGGCGCATGCAGGCCGCGGGCGACATCTTCCTCGGCTGGACGACCGGACCGGCCGGACGCCATTTCTATTGCCGGCAGCTGCGCGACATGAAGGGGTCGGCCGATGTCGCCCGGATGTCCCCGGGCCTGCTCGGCCGGTACGCCGAGCTGTGCGGCAGGGCGCTGGCCCGCGCCCACGCCCGTACCGGCGACCGCATCGCCATCGCGGGCTATCTCGGCGGCGCCGACACCTTCGACCGCGCCATAGCGGGCTTCGCGCTCCGCTACGCGGACCGGACCCTCGCCGATCACGCACTGCTGACCGCCGCTGTCGCCGCGAGGAGGATCACTGCCACCAGCGGCATCTGAACGTCCCGGCCCCAGACCGGCGCGCCGCTCGGCTCCGCGTCCCGGGCCGCCCGGTGGCGCAGCGGTCCTGGTCGGCGTCGGCGTCGTGACAGGCCCCTGTCGGACCCGTATCGATCACGGACGGGCGAATCCGGAGCCCGGCGCGTGGCATGGCGGGTCCGCCGTGGCACCCATGGGTCATGCCGCCGGTGTCAGCGTTCCTGCGTACGGCAGCGTCGTACGCCTGGCGCCTGCTGGTGGTCGGCGCCGCCGTCTACGCGTTCTTCGCCCTGCTCGGCCGGTTCCACGAGATCGCCGTGGCGCTCTTCCTCGGCCTCGTCGTCGCCGCTTTGCTGTGGTGGCCCACCCGGCGCCTCGCGCGCGTGCTGCCCCGTTCGGTGGCGGTCGCCGTCACCCTCCTCGGCAGTGCGCTGGTCCTGCTGGGCGTGCTGACCCTGGTCGGCACGGCGGTGGCGGGGGAGAGCACCACCTTGGCCCGGGAGTTCCGCCAGGGACTCGACAGCATCGAGGAGTACCTGGAGCGGCCGCCCTTCCGGCTGAACCCGAACGCGCTCTCCGACCTCCAGTCCCGCCTCGGCGACTACCTGTCGAGCCACCGCTCCACGCTGCTCAGCCAGGCGGTCAGCGGAGCCGGGCGCCTGGTGCACGTCCTGACCGTCCTCGCCCTCGGGGCCTTCTGCTCGTTCTTCTTCCTGCACGGCGGCGACCGGCAGTGGTCCTGGTTCTGCGCGCAGTTGCCCCGGTCGGTGCGCGCCCGCGTGGGCATCGCCGGCGCCGCTGCCTGGCGGACGTTCACCGGCTACACCCGCGGGATCGTCCTCGTCGCCGCGACGAACGCGCTCCTGGTGGGGGTGGCCCTGTACTTCCTCGGGGTCCCGCTGGCCGTGCCGCTGGCCCTGCTGGAGTTCTTCGCGGCCTTCATCCCGCTCATCGGATCGCCGGTCGCGCTGGCGGTCGCCGCGGTGGTCGCGCTCGCCGCGAAGGGGCCGTTCGTCGCGGGCCTGGTGGTCGCGCTGATCGTGGTCATCGGCCAGATCG
>NZ_JBSGZP010000445.1:0-4658 GCF_053611065.1 Streptomyces sp. NPDC054840 | reverse complement strand
GATCGAGGGCCATCTGCTGCATCCACTGGTGATGAGCCGGGCAGTCCGGCTGCACCCGCTGGTGGTGGCGATCTCCGTGGTCGCGGGAGCCATCGCCGCCGGCGTGGTCGGCGCGGTGGTCGCGGTCCCGCTGGTCTCGGTGACCTGGTCGGTGCACACGGCGCTGCGCGACGCCCGCCTCGGGTCCGTCGCCCCGAGGACCGACGACGACTGAGAGGCGGCACGGTCGGCGACGACCGGGAGGCCGGACGGCGGACACCCGCCGGCCGCTTCCTGCACAATCGCCTGATGAGCGATGAAGACCCCTACCTGTGGCTGGAAGACGTATCCGGCGACGCCGCCCTCGCCTGGGTCCGGGAGCGCAATGCCGAGACCGTGGACGAGTTGACCGGTTCCCCCGGGTTCAAGGTCCTCGAGCAGGAGATGCGCGAGGTGCTGGACGACGACGGCCGGATCCCCTACACCGTCCGCAGAGGCGGCCACCTCTACAACTTCTGGCAGGACGCCGACCACGTACGCGGCCTGTGGCGGCGGACGACGCTGGAGGAGTACCGGACCGACCACCCGGCCTGGGAGGTGCTCCTGGACCTCGACGCGCTCGCCGAGGCCGAGGGCGAGAAGTGGGCCTGGGCGGGCAGCCGGGTCCTGGCCCCCGAGCACCGGCACGCCCTCGTCCTGCTGTCCCGGGACGGCGCGGACGCCTGCGTGGTGCGCGAGTTCGACCTGGAGACCCTGGAGTTCGTCGAGGACGGGTTCGCGGTCGGCGAGGCCAAGACCCGGATCGGGTGGATCGACCACGACCGGGTCTGGATCGGTACGGACTTCGGCGCCGGCTCGATGTCCGCGTCCGGCTACCCGCTCCAGGTACGCCGCTGGCGGCGCGGTACGCCCCTCGCGGACGCCCAACTGGTCTACGAGGGCCGGCCGACGGACCTGTCCGCCTCCGGATGGCACGACGACACCCCCGGCTTCGCACGGGACTTCGTCCACCGGCAGATCGACTTCTGGAACCAGGAGCTCTTCCTGCTCCGGGAGGACGCCGCCGGCCCGCCGCTGAAGATCGACGTTCCGGACGACGCGGGCGCCTCCGTCCACCGCCGGTGGCTGACCGTCACCATCAAGTCGCCGTGGCTCGGCCACCCCGCGGGCAGTCTCCTGGCCTTCGACTTCGACGCCTTCCTGGCGGGGGAGCGGAAGGCCGAGGTGCTGTTCACGCCGGACGAGCGCACCGCGCTCGCCGGGTACAGCTGGACCCGCCACCACCTCATCCTCAGCACCCGCGCGGACGTCTCCTCCCGGATGGAACTCCTCACCCCGGGCGAGAGCGAGGGCGCGGGCCCCGGCGCGAGCTCCGGCGGCTGGCGTCGCGCCCCGCTGCCGGGCCTGCCGCCGCTGTCCACCGCCTCGGTCACCGACACGGATCCGGACGTCGGCGACGAGTACTTCCACCAGGTCTCCGGCTTCCTCCAGCCCTCCACCCTGTACCGGGGCACGGCCGGCGACGACGGCGGGAGCGAGAGCCTCAAGCAGAGCCCGGCGCTCTTCGACACCGCCGGTCTCGCCGTACGCCAGTACTTCGCGACCTCCGCGGACGGCACGAGGGTGCCGTACTTCGTCGTCGGACCCGAGGACCGCCCGGGCCCCGGTCCCACCCTGCTCTACGGGTACGGCGGCTTCGAGATCTCCATGGTCCCGCAGTACAGCGCGGTCACCGGACGGGCCTGGCTCGCGCGCGGCGGCACCTACGTCGTCGCGGGCATCCGGGGCGGGCACGAGTACGGGCCCGGCTGGCACAAGGCGGCCCTCGGCGCGAACCGGGTCCGGGCGTACGAGGACTTCGCCGCGGTCGCCCGGGACCTCACCGCCCGCGACATCACCACCCCCGCCCAGCTGGGCATCGAGGGCGGCAGCAACGGCGGGCTGCTCATGGGCGCCATGCTCACCCGCGACCCGGAACTGTTCGGTGCGGTCGTCGCGCACGTGCCGCTGCTGGACATGCTGCGCTTCCACAAGCTGCTCGCCGGAGCCAGCTGGATCGCCGAGTACGGGGATCCCGACGACCCGGCCGACCGGCCGCACCTGGAGGGGATCTCCCCGTACCACCGGATCCGGGCGGACGGGCCCGCGTACCCGCCGCTGCTCCTGCTGACCTCGACCCGCGACGACCGGGTACACCCCGGCCATGCCCGCAAGATGGCCGCCCGGCTGCGCGAGTACGGGCATCCCGTCCTCTTCCACGAGCACCTCGGGGGCGGCCACGCGGGCGCCACCGACCACCGGCAGACGGCCTTCAACGAGGCCCTCGTCCACACCTTCCTGTGGGAGCGGCTGACGCCCCAGAGGTGATCGGTACCGGCCGTACGTGAACGGGAGGCATCCGTACGGGGGATTTGCGGGGCCAGGCGCTGCCGAGGGCCGGGTTGTGCTCCACCATCGGCGGATGCAACCCCGGCCAGGGAGGACCCCATGAGCACCCCGTACGCGTCCGCAGCCCCGTACTACGCCGGCTATCGGCCCCCGTACCCGGCGGAGCTCTACGCGCTCCTCGCGGACCGGTTCGCGCTCGACGGCTCCCAGACCGTCCTGGACCTCGGCGCCGGACCGGGCACGCTCAGCCTGCCGCTGGCTGCGCTGGTCGAGCAGGTCTACGCCGTCGACCCGGAGCCGGCCATGCTCGCCGAAGGGTGCGGCCTCGCCGACGAGCAAGGGTGCGGGAACATCTCCTGGCTGCGGGGCGACGCCGCCGGCATCGGCCGGCTGTGCCTGCCCCGGATCGACCTGTGCGTCATCGGCGGGGCGTTCCATCTGATGGACCGGGCGCGGGTCCCGGCCGAGCTGGACGCCGTGCTCGCACCACGGGGCGGGATCGCCGTCGTCACCTCCCTGGCGGCGGCCTGGCCGGCCGCCGTCGACGAGGTGCGCGCACGCTTCCTCGGACCCGGCCATGGCACGGCGCACGGCCATGGCACGGCGCACGGAGCGCCGGCGCAGCGGGGGGCCGAACCGGCGGACCGCTTGCAGGACGCGGAGGACCAGCTCGCCAAGTCGGCGTTCTCCCACGTCGGGACCACCACGTGGGAGCGGTCCACGCGCTGCACCGTGGACGAGGTGATCGGCTTGCAGCTCTCCCGCGCCTCCTCCAACCCGGCCCTGCTCGGCGACCGTAGGGGTGCCTTCGAGTCCGAGCTGCGCCGCGCCCTGCTGGAGCACGACCCCGGCGGTACCTACATCCGGACCGTCACCGTCGCGGCCACCATCGCGACCCGGCCCCGGCGGTGACCGTAGGCCCCGCTCACCGGCCCGGACCGGCCGCGGGCGAGCGGTGCGCGAACCGGTCGACGACGAGTCCCTGGGCCGGACGATGCGCCTGGGCGCGGCTCTGTGGGCCCTGCCCCACGAGCCCGAGCAGGCCGACGGCACGGGTGACGGCGGCGACCGTGACGGCGAGGACGAGGTCATGACCACCGCGCGCGCCGAGGTCGACCAGTTGCTACGGACACTGGGCTGGTCCACCGCCCGGAGTTGGGGGAACTCTCCCCGGTCCACCGCTCGCTCGTGGCGGCGGTGGCCACGCTGGCGCGGCTCGGCTATCCGTGGGATGCCGCGCTCATGGCCCCGTACGCGCGGCTGATGCACCAAGTGGCCGTGCGGGACCTGGACTTCGTGGAGACCTTCCCCTCGGAGGCGGAGAAGGTAGAGACCGCCGTGGCGGCGACCATCCTGTTCCAGCCGGTGCTGAAGGCGCTGCACCAGCTGGCCCAGGAAGAGGAGTCGGCCCGGCGGTACGGGCCGGAGTGAGCCGCCGCCGGCGCCCCCGGCCCGGTTCGCAGCCGACGCCGCGGGTCAGGGGGCCGGGGTCCCGTCCGCGGGAGGGACCTCCGCGGGAAGCGGCGGCCGGACCCGGTCGACGCGCCGCCGCTCGCTCGCGCCGAAGGCCTGGTAGTTCTCCCGGGCCCCGTGCAGCGTGACGTGGTTGGGGCCGCCCACGTAGGGGTCCGGGTCCCGGTGGTCCCCGCCGTCGTCCTGCCAGCCGCAGACGGGGCAGATCTCGTGGTGCCCCGGCGTCCCGACGGTCAGGTTCCCGCAGACGACGCACGGGAACGGGCCCACGGCCGGCGCCTCGGCCAGTGCGGTGAGCAGCTCCCGCTCGCGGGCCGTGCTCAGACCCGCACGGCGGGGGCGCTCCAGTCCCTCGGCGCGCTCCCACCGCAGGAGGTCCTCCAGCATGTCCGCGCGCGGGCGGTCGCGCAGACCGGCAGCGTGCGCGGCGGCTCCGCTGCGGGCGCAGAAGCCGGCCCACTTGGGATCCGGCATCCACATGGCCATCGACTCCGGGCCCATGAACGTCCCGACGCCCTGATCGAGGAGCCACTGGGGGTCCGCCACCGCCACCGGTCCGGTGTACCCGGCCACGCGCGCCGACAGGGTGACCCAGTTGTCGAAGGGGACGACGGGCCCGACGGCGTCGAAGGTCCCGGTGGTGCCCTCCTGCGCCAGGTCCAGCAGCCAGGCCGCCAGATCGCGCACGTCGACCGCCTGGGTCGGAAGGCGGGGGGACCGCGGGAGGAGCACGGGCTGGTCCACGTCACGGGCGAAGCGTGCCGCCCAGTAGCCCGACCGTCCGCTGGCGTCGCCCGGGCCGCCGATCAGGCCGGCCC
>NZ_JBSGZP010000444.1:0-6248 GCF_053611065.1 Streptomyces sp. NPDC054840 | reverse complement strand
GTATCGAGGTATCGCTCGGCGCTTCCGTCGCCAAGGCGGGCCCTGAGGACGTCACCCTCACCGACGGGCGGGTGCTGCCCTGCCGCACCCTGATCTGGACGGCCGGCGTCGCCGCGAGCCCACTCGTCGCCACGCTGGGCGCCGAGACCGCGAAGAGCGGTCGGCTCGTCGCCGCTCCGGACCTGCGGGTGCCGGGGGCGGACGGCGTGTTCGCGCTCGGTGACGCGGCCGCCGTCCCCGACCTCGCCGGCGGCGGGGACGACACGGTGTGCCCGCCCACCGCGCAGCACGCCGAGCGACAGGGCAGGGTCGCCGCCGACAACGTCGTCGCCACGCTGCGGGGCACGCCTCTTCGTCCCTACGTCCACAAGGACCTCGGACTGGTCGTGGACCTCGGCGGCCGCGACGGCGTCTCCCGGCCGCTCGGCATCGACCTGCGCGGGATGCCCGCCCAAGCCGTAGCCCGCGGCTACCACTGGGCGGCGCTGCGCACCGGAGCCGCGAAGACCCGGGTGATGACGAACTGGCTCCTGAACGCCGTGGCCGGCGACGACTTCGTCCGGACCGGCTTCCAGACCTACAAGCCGGGGACGCTGCGCGACTTCGAGTACACGGACCACTACCTCACCCCGGAGGAGGTGCGGGCCCGTACGGCGGCCGACGGAGGCTGACGGTTCGTCGAGCGAGATCGCCATCAGCAGCAGCCGGACCACCAGGGCCGCCGGCTCCCGCGGGCAGCCCACCCCGATGCCGGGAGGGGAACTGTGCGCGCATCACCCGGGCAGGCGCGACCCCAGAGGAACGGCTCCACGGGCGACATCACCCGACCGGGCTGACGCGGCGGAGTCCGCGCGCGGTTTTCCCACACCGGACAGTCTCTACAGGTGTAGAGTGCAGCTCGACCTGACCCTCTACATATGTAGAGGGTGCCTGAGCCGTACTCAAGGAGTCGCGATGAGCGCGCCCGCCCCTTCTGCCGTCAGACAAAAGCCCGAGCCGCTGCGACCCTTCAAGGTGGGCGTCGGAGGGTTCTTGCTGCTGGGGACGGGCCACCTCGCCCTCGCCGCCGCAGAGGCCTGGGGCAATCCGACCCCGCAGCAAGAAGCCTCGTCGGCGGCCATGCGGGCAACGAGCATGACGTTGCTGGGTCTTGAACGCACCACCCTCGATGTCGTCCACGGCATGAGTTCCGTCATGGCCCTCTTCGTCATCTCCTCCGCACTCCTTGCCCTGTTCGCCGCCCGGCACTCCCCGGCCTTGATCGAACGGCGCACCGCCTTCGGGTGGACACTCCTCGCCGCCTCGACCGTCGGCCTGGCGATATCCGCCCTCTTCCTGCCCCCGCCACCGATCGTCGTCCTCACCGTCACCAGCTGCGCCTTCGCCCTGTCCCTGCGCCGGGCGACGCCCTGACCCGGGGCTCGGCGGGTCTCGATGGCGGGCAAGGGTCGGAGGAGGCAGGAGCAGGACAGCTCGGAGATCCTCTCCACGGCCGCCGGTGGCCTGCTCCAGTCCCTCGAAGCGAGGCGAAGCGAGGCGCGACCGGGGCAGGGAGTAGTCACGTGATCGGCCGGACAGGGGTCCTAGGCCGACCTGCGGCGCAGACTCCGGCGTACCAGGTACAGGGCGCCGAGCAGCACGATGACGACGAGCAGGACGATCAGGAGCGTCTTGAGCAGCCCGCCCTTCTTCTTCTTGCTCTTCTTGCCCTTCTTGTTCCCGGTGGTGGCCCGGACTTGGGACGACATCGGTGCGTGGAGACCGGTTGCCACCCCGGCGCCGGCGAGAACACCGCTCTGCGGGAGCGCCGCGGCGGCAGGAGCCTGCCGGGCGGCGGGAGCAGCCGCCGAGGCGGTGGCCGCAGGGCCCAGGAGCAGCCCGGCGAGCACGAAAAGCGGGATGAGTGCCGCCGCGGCCGTCGGGCGCTTCTTCGGCTTGCTGTTCGTCATCGATGTTTCCCCTGTTCTCCCCTGCCCCGGCCGGGCGCGGTGGGATCCGGAAGGGCCGTGGCTACGGAGCATCGTGGACGAGTTCGACCGCCCCGGCAAGCACTTGACGGCCGTGGGCGCGCTCACCCCGTACTTCCGGCGTCGTCGGGGTGGTCCGACGACGACCGCGTCGCCCCGCTCACAGCCGACCGACCACGGCGAGCTCAGACGCGGCGGTGCGCGACAGCCGCCAGGGTGTCTTTGACTTCCTGCACCACACGGGCCGCGTCCTCGGGGCTCTTCACCACATCCGTGTGGTTCATGTCGATGACGAGGACCTCGCTGGCCGAGTAGTGCTTGTGCACCCAGTCGTCGTAGCCGGACCACAGTGTCCGGTAGTAGTCGACGAGGCTCTCGTCCTGCTCGAAACCGCGGCCCCGCAGGCCGATCCGGTGCAGCACCGTCTCGAAGTCCGCCTTGAGGTAGACCATGAGATCGGGTGCCTTGCGGTACGGCAGACCGTCGATCTCGCGCATCATCTCACCCAGCAGTCCCTCGTACACCTGCATCTCGAGGGAGCTGATCCGGCCCAGGTCGTGGTTGACCTTGGCGAAGTACCAGTCCTCGTAGATGGACCGGTCGAGGACGTTGTCTCCCTGCTTGTACGCCTCCTTGATCGAGGCGAACCGCGTCTGCAGGAAGTAGAGCTGCAGCAGGAAGGGGTAGCGCTTCGCCTGGATCTCTTCGGGGCTCGCCGTGTAGAAGAGCGGAAGGATCGGATTGTCGTCCACGCTCTCGTAGAAGACTTCGCTGCCCAGCTCCTTGGCGAGCAGCTCGGCCACACTCGTCTTGCCGATTCCGATCATGCCTCCGACGCAGATCACTGGCATCCCTCACTTCTCCCTGGGGGTTTTCTTTTCGTGGGCGGGTGGGCTGTGGGCCCCACGCCACTGAGACGCACGCCGGCGGTCACGCGATTCCCCGGGATCTTCATGATCAGCGTCAAATGGTCGCCGTCCGGACCAAGGCTCTGCCTGACTCGGGCTGCTCTCCTCGACCGGTCGGCCCGACCGTTCCGCAGTCACCGCACACGGCGACGAGCCGCAGCCCGGCGGCCGCCTTGAATCTTAAATGATGATCAGCCTCCCGCTGTCGCCGGCGTCGGCCACAGCCCGCTCTCCGGCGTTTGCCGCGCTCGCACGAGCGGACGCCAGGCGGAGCGCTCCCGGCGGATGCCGGTCCGTCGCACGCTCGGAGGGCGCCCTCGGGGGCTCCTTCTGAGCGCACATATAGTCAGGGCACCCTAAGCGTGGAGCCGCACGCGTGCTCACCGCCCCTGTCGCTCCTCTCCGAACGAGCAGAAACGGAACCTGTATGAGACCCGAGTCCACTTCCCTCGCCTCCCCGCGCGCGGACGTCCTGACCGAGACCGTCGAAGGCTTCGGCACGGTCCGTTTCACCCCGGTCGACCCCGTCGCGGACTCCGCAGTGCTGCACTCCTGGGTCGTCGAGGAGCGCGCGCAGTTCTGG
This sequence comes from Streptomyces sp. NPDC054840, assembly GCF_053611065.1. Lineage (NCBI taxonomy): Bacteria > Bacillati > Actinomycetota > Actinomycetes > Kitasatosporales > Streptomycetaceae > Streptomyces > Streptomyces sp. NPDC054840. The sequence continues at coordinate 2,790 of NZ_JBSGZP010000444.1, read as the reverse complement.
GGCATGAACGGCGCCAGCCGGGAACTGGTCCAGGAGATCTACGAGGACGTGGACCGCCGCGACACGCATCACGCGTTCATGGTCCGGTTGAACGACGAGCCCGTGGCGCTCTTCCAGACGTACGAGCCCGCGGAGGACCGGGTCAGCGACTGCTACGCGGTGCGGGAAGGCGACATCGGCGTCCACCTGATGCTTGCCCCGGCGACCGGCCGCCCCCGGCCCGGATTCAGCACGACCCTGGTCGGGTCGCTCATCCGGTTCACCTTCCGCGACCCGGCCGTCCTGCGCGCGGTGGCCGAGCCCGACGCCTCCAACGCCAAGGCCCTCGCCCTGCTGAACCGGCTCGGCTTCGTCCGCCAGGGCGAGATCACCCTCCCGGAGATCGACCTGCCCGAGGTGTACCTCCCGGAGAAGCGGGCGGTGCTCGCGTTCCTCGACCGCCCCGCCGTACTGCCGGCCGCAGAGACGATCTAGGTCAATACATATAGGTCCGCAAAGGCCCGCCTGCCCCGCGACGCCTGGCCCAGCGCCGGCCGCCGGTCACTCCGCCGTGCGCGCCCCTACTGGCTCGGGGCGCGCAGCAGGGCCGTCGGCAGGTAGCCGGAGCGCACCTTCAGCTCCCAGCCGTGTGCGTGGACGGCAAGGGCTGCCAGGGCGACGGCTGTGACCGGCAGCAGCGTTCTCGGCGCGGCCGCCGGACCGGCACTGTCGCGGTGTTCCAGGAGACGGTTGGTCAGGGCGCGCTCGAACGCGGGCTGGCCGTCGTCGAGGAGTACGCGCAGCAGTCGCTGGTCGGGGGTTTGCGGACCCGCCGCGTCGAGCCGTGCGGCGGCCGCGGCGCGGTCCTCCGCCTCCGGCTTGCGCAGGGGCGGTACCCCGGACGCGACCCAGGGCGAGTGCGGCGTCTCCACCAGGTGGAGGTAGCCGCACAGCGCGTCCATCTCGGCGAGTTCGGCCGGGTCGGACACCGAGCTCAAGGACGAGTACGGCAGTCCCGCGTGGAACATGGGCGCGTAGTCCTTCCTCAGCAAAGGACCTATCACCAGGGCCCGTTCCCACAGCAGCCCGGTGATCACGCTCAGCGCGAAGGCGTCCACCCAGACCCGCGCCGTGGGTGCCTGGTCGACCACGTCGCCGAAGGCGAAGTCCTCGCTGCTGAGCTCCTCGCCGACAAGGGGGAAGAACACCTCGAAGTCCCCGCCGGGGCAGGCGCCGAGCGTCAGAACACCGAGCGCGCACTCCGCCGCTGTTCGCAGGGCCAGCCGGCCCGGTGCGCCCTCCAGTTGCGGATCCTGGAAGGTGAGAGCGCCGACGTGGTCCAGGAGTTCGTCGCCCGTCTCCTGAATGCCCTTGAGGGACAGGCTGTCGTAGCGCAGTCCGTGCCAGCGGCCGAAGGTCCGCCCCCGGATGTTTTCCAGGGCTCGACTCGTCCGGTCCTCGTCGACCTCGTGACGTGTCACTTCCTGCACGGTTGCCCATCCTCCCGTCGGACACGGCCGGCAGCGAATCCGCCGCCCCTCGTCGCCGATCTTGAAGGAGCCATCCTCTCCGACCGGACCGACAAGACGCCCCCCGGGCGGCACGACCTAGTTCTTCGCCGCGGCCCCGGCATTGCGCCAGACCGTCAGGTCGACGGTAACGAAGCCGGTCTCGCCCTTCACGCCCGATTTGCCGCGGAAGGTGGCCAGCGTGATGTGGCCGGCCTTGCTCAGAAAACAGACCTGCGACCCGTCCGTGAGCTGGTCGAGGCCGATCTTCTCGGTGAAGCGGGTCACGGCGCGGCAGGTCTCCAGGGAGCCCTTCTCCGAGTTGTTCAGCAGGACGAGCTTGCCGTTCGCCGTACCGAACTTCTCGTCCCCGAAGAGGCGGTCCCGGTAGTAGAAGAGGTCTCCGTGCCCGTAGAGCACCCCGGCACCGGTCGGCTCCTCGGCCGGCCGAGGCGGGTTGTCGGCGAACATCAGCTGGTGGTTCTCGGGCACTTCGATGCGCTGGTAGGAGACCGGCTGCGGGTCGGGCTGCTTCTGCGAGGCGCCCGAAGAGGCACTGCCGCCGTTCGACGACTTGTCGCCGCCGCCCTTGCCGGAGCCGTCCGGCAGCAGGGACCCGATGACCGCGAGCCCGATGACCGCCGCCGCGACGGTCCCTATGACGAGCAGTGCCGTCCGCTTGGGGCGTGGCGCAGCGGGCGGGGGAGCGAAGCCCTGGGTGTGGAACGGCGGCGGCGTGCTGTGGCCCGGGGCGTACGAGGGCTGCGTGTACGGGGGGTGGCTGTACTGCGGCTGGTTGTGCTGCGGCTGCGGCTGCCGCTGCGGATACGAAGGCTGCGCGTACGGGGGCGGCGTCGGGTAACCCGGCGGCACGGTCCCCGGAACTCCCTGTGCCGGAGCCGTCTGCGTCGGCGCGGCGGCCGGACCGGTCGGTGTGTAGCCGGGCGCGGCGGGTACCACAGGAGCAGCCGGAGCCGGAGCCGGAGCCGGACCCGGAGCCGGAGTCGGGGACTGCGGCGAGACCTCCGTCGGAGTCGGCGCCGAGGCGGCCGTCGGCGGCTGCGGCGGCGGGGTGGGCGCCGGCGCGGGCAGCCGCAGCCGTTCGGTGATGGAACCGGCGACGGCCTGCGGCAGCCAGTCCTCGCCTTGGCGCAGCGGGGCGTCCGAGGCCGCGTTGCACAGCTCGATTACCTCGGTCAGGGTCGGCCGGTCGGCCGGGTCCCGGCTGAGGCAGCGGGTCACCACCGGCCGCAGCTCCTCGGGCAAGGCACTGAGGTCGGGGTCCTCGTGCACGATCCGGTAG
>NZ_JBSGZP010000443.1:0-6275 GCF_053611065.1 Streptomyces sp. NPDC054840 | reverse complement strand
GCCGGGATCAGGCTGCCGGGTACCAGACGGTCCCGCTGCCGCCGTGCTGGGCGAGGGTGCTCGCGATGATCTCGCCGTCCCGGAAGTAGCGCGGGTGCTGCTGCAGGAAGCCGGGGAAGGAATCCAGGGACGTCGCGTCACACACCCCGTCGGTCTTGATGCAGTGGCGCTGGACCGGGACGCCGGGGAACACCTCCGGCCCGGTGCCGGGGGAGTACGCCACGAACGGGATGAGGACCCCTTGGGGGACCAGCCGCCAGAAACCGGTTCCCGGCTGCATGGGGTCGGAGTAGAGCATGCCGTCGACCCGGTCGCGCGGCACCTCGCTGCCGTTGTTGGCGATCGTCTGGAGCAGCAGGTCGCCGACCCAGGCGCCCTGGGAGTAGCCGGCGATGGTGAAGGTCGCGGTCGGGTCGGCCCGGTAGGCGTTCTCCAGGGCCGCCTTTGCGTTCCAGTAGCCCTGGTTCACGCTGTCGCCGAAGCTCGGCGCGAAGGGGGCCGGTTGTTCGTTGTGGCTCCCGACGAAGGGGCCGCCGCTGGCCACGTAGCAGACCGGAATCGCGATGCCCCCGTCCAGGTGCCGGTTCGCGGCTTCGAAGCTCGTCGTGCACCCGGGCGCCTCGGCGGCCGCCCCGGTGCCGCCGATCTGGATGTAGTAGTGGTTCGCCGGGGCGGCCTGTGCGGTGGCCGGCGCGGCCACGGCGCCGGCGAGCAGCAGGACCGTCGACGCGACGACGGACTTGAGGCGGCGGGCGAGCCTGTTCGGCTTCGTGACGGACATACGGGTCAACTCCCCTGGGTCAAGGCGGACACCGCGTCGGGTGCGGCGACCGGCACTCATCGTGGTGTTCGTGCTGGTCGCGGGACCATGCCCGCAACCGGCCATATGTGGCCGGTCGACGGTGGCCGGTGGTTTGACCGGGATCCGGGAGGACATCGGACTCACGTGGCAGGGCCGTCGTCGGGGGAAGGGCATGGAAGTGAGCAGCCAGTTCGGCGCGTTGCTCCGCGGGTTGCGGCACGAGGCGGGGATGACGCAGGAGCAGCTGGCCGAGCGGTCCCGGCTCGGGGTCCGCACCATCCACCGGCTGGAGACCGGCAAACCCACCGACGCCCGGATGGGAACGGTCAAGCAGGTCGCCCACGCGCTGGCCGACGAGCTGAAGCGCGACCGGGACGAGCTCTGGACGGAGCTGCTGGCCGCACACCGCGGCACCGCAACCCCCGCCGGGGAGGACCTACGCGCCGCACGCGCCCCCGTACCGGAGCCGGCGCCGGATCCGGAGCGGTCGACCGGACCGGACCGTCCGGCCCGGCCGGTTCCGCACCGCGGCCCGGCGGCGTCCCGGGGCGCCCTGGCCGAGGCCGCCGAGTCGCTCGCCCACGACGTCTACGGCCGCTGCATCCGCGAGGAGGAGCAGCGCCGCATCCATGACCCCTTCCCGCTGCCCGTGCGGTGGCGGTCGGCCCCCGCCGATCTGCTGGACCACTGGGACAACATCCGCGGCACCCCGCCCGGAGCCGCCCGCGGCCCGCTCACCCTGGACGGCGGCCTCACCGAGATCGCCGACGTCTACCGGCGCGTCCGGTCCGGGCGGCTGGTCGTGCTCGGCCGGGCCGGCTCCGGCAAGACCGTCCTCGTCCTGCGGTTCGTCCTCGACCAGCTGGTCGCGCGCTCCGACGGCGAGCCCGTGCCCGTGGTCTTCAGCATGGGATCGTGGGACCCGACCGGCACCACCCTGCGCGACTGGCTGATCGCCCGCCTGCTGCGCGACCACCCGAACCTCGACGCGCGCGCCCCCGGCGGCACCACCCTCGCAGCCGCCCTGGTGGACGCCGGATGGATCCTGCCGGTCCTGGACGGGTTCGACGAGATGGCCACCGGACTGCTCGGCGTCGCCCTGCGCGAACTCAACGCGAGCTCGCTTCCCCTGCTGCTGACCAGCCGCACCGAACAGTTCGCCGAGGCCGTCGTCGGGGTCGAGGTGCTCCGCCGGACCGCGGGCATCGAACTGCTGGACCTGGACGCCGACGACCTGGTCCACTACCTGCCCCGCACCGCGCGCCCGAGCGCGCCGGCCGACCGGGACGGGCGGGCCGCCACCGGTTGGGACCCCGTCCTGGAACGGCTGCGCACCGACCCGGACGGCGGGCCGGGCGCCCGCCTCAGGTCCGTACTGAGCACCCCGCTGATGGTCCTGCTCGCCCGGACCGCCTACAGCGACACCCCGGCCCACGACCCGGCCGGGCTGCTGGACGAGGCCCGCTTCCCGACCCCGGAGGCCATCGAGGAGCACCTGCTGGCCGGGTTCGTGCCGAGCGTCTACCGGCGCCCGCCCACGGCCGTCCCGGGCGCCCGCCGCACGCGCAGGCCCCGTGGCTGGGACCCGCACCGCGCCCGGCGCTACCTGGGCCACCTCGCCGACCACCTGGACCGGCCCGAGCGCCGCATGGGCCAGGACCTGGCCTGGTGGCAGTTGCGCGACTCCCTGCGGCTGTCCTCGCGGATCCTGGCCGTCGTCCTCGCCTGCTCCCTTGTCACCGCCCTCGCCGACTGGATGGTCTTCCCGGCGAAGAACCTGGCCGCCGGCCGCGGTGCCGCGTTCGCGCTGGGTACGGGTCTGCTGGACGCCGTGCTGTTCGGCCCCGCCGTCGGCCTCGCCTTCGGGCTGGTCTACGGGCTCATGGCCGTGCTCGGGATCCGGGCGTTCGAACCGTCCCGGGTGCGCATGCGGCTGCCCGGCCGCGGCCGGCGGGGCGTCGGACCGACCTCCCGCCGGTTCGCCACCCTGGTCCCGGCCGGACTGCTGGGCGGCTTCGTCATGGGCCTCGGCTGCGGGCTCGCGTTCACCGTCGGCGCGCAGCTGACGTACGGCGGGGTGCTGGTCAACGCGGCGGTCATCGAGGCGACGGCGGTCAACTGCCTCATGTACGGGCTCACCTTCGCCTTGGCGGGAGGGCTCGTACTGGGGCTCGTGGCCACCCTGGAGACCCCCATCGACCTCGGCTCCGCCGCCACTCCGACGGACCTGCTGGCCATCAACCGCAGCATCGTGGTGCGCCAGGCGCTCTTCCTCGCACCGATGCTCACCCTGGTGATCGCCTTCGGCGGCCGGCTCATGACCGAGCTGCTCCAAGACGTCGTCGGCCCCCTGACCTGGCCGATGGCCGACGGACTCGCGCTCGGCGCGGTGGGCGGGGTGGCCGGCGCGCTGTCCTACGTCCTGGCGTTCACCGCCTGGGGCCAGTGGGTGCTCCTGACCCGGATCTGGCTCCCACTGACCGGCCGCCTCCCCTGGGCGACGGTCGCCTTCCTGGAGGACGCCTACCGGCGCGGCGTCCTGCGCCAGGTCGGCGCCGTCTACCAGTTCCGCCACGCACGCCTCCAGCGCCACCTGCGCGGCCGGCCCACCACCGACAGGGCCTGAGGGCTCAGGCGACGGTCAGGACGATCTTGCCGGTGGTGCGGCCCTGCTCGCCGATCTCGTGGGCCTTCGCCGCCTGCTCCAGCGGCAGCACCGTGTCGACCAGCGGCTTCAGCAGGCCCTGCTCGACGAGCGCCGCGATCTCCCGCAGACCGCCCAGGTCCGGCTCCACCAGGACCCAGGAGGCGTGCACGCCCTGCGGGTCGGCCGGGAGGGAGTCGGGGCCGGGGAGGGTCACCAGGTGGCCGCCGGCCTTGAGGACCTTCAGCGAGCGCCGGGTGTAGTCCCCGCCGATGGCGTCGATCACCACGTCCACCTCGGCGACGGCGTCCTCGAAGTCCGTGGTGCGGTAGTCGATCACCTCGTCGGCGCCGAGCTCACGCAGCAGCGCGTGCTTGCCCGCGCTCGCGGTGCCGATCACGTACGCGCCGCGGGCCTTGGCGATCTGCACCGCCAGGTGTCCCACCCCGCCGGCCGCCGCGTGCACCAGCACCCGCTGGCCGGCGCTCACCCCGGCCGTGTCCACCAGGGCCTGCCAGGCGGTCAGCGCGGCCAGCGGCAGAGCCGCGGCCTGCACGTGGTCCAGGGCGGCCGGCTTGGAGGCGAAGTGCCGGGCGGGGGCGGTCACGTACTCGGCGTAGCCACCCGCCTGCCGCGGGAAGTGCGGCATGCCGTACACCTCGTCACCGGGGGCGTGGACCGTCACGCCGGGGCCGACCGCCTCGACGGTGCCGGAGACGTCCCAGCCCACGATCGGGTGCTCGCCCCAGGCGATGAGCGCCCCGCTGTCCCTGGTCTTCCAGTCGACGGGGTTGACGCCGGCCGCGTGGACCCGGACCAGGACCTCGCCCAGACCGGGCTCGGGCCGGTCGATCTCCCGCTCGACCAGGTTCTCCGGGCCGCCCCACTCGTTCACGACGATCGCGCGCATCTCTGTCCGCCTCATTCCATCCGTTGGCGTCGTTCCGGGTCGTTTCCCGGCGACGTGTCTCAGATTCGGCCACGGCGCCCTGAGACGGTGTTGGCCGTTTGGCCACTATGTGACAGGATCTGGCCATGAGTGAGATGCGGGACCACACCGAGCACACGGCCCGCCCCGGGAGCGGCACGGACGGGCGGCACCTGGTCGCGGTGCTCGCCCTGCCGGGCTTCCCCCCGTTCGAGCTGGGCATTCCCTCGCGGGTCTTCGGCAGCGCCGTGGGCGAGGACGGCGAAGCCCTCTACGAGGTCGTCGTCTGCACCGCGGACGGCGCCCCCGTGCTCAGCGACTCCGGCTTCACCCTCCAGCCCGCCGCCGGACCCGAAGCCCTCGCCGCCGCCGACACCGTGATCGTCCCGCCCACCCACGCCATGCCCGAGCTGGCCCTCGGCGGGCCGCTGCCTCCCGCGGTCGCCGCGGCCATCGCCGGGATCCGCCCCGGCACCCGCCTGGTGTCGATCTGCACCGGCTCCTACGTGCTCGCCGCCGCCGGCCTCCTCGACGACCGGCCCGCGACCACCCACTGGAACCTCGCCCAGGAGTTCCGGCGCGCCTACCCGAGGGTCCGCATCGACGAGGACGTTCTCTTCGTCGACGACGGCGACGTGCTGACCTCGGCCGGCGTCTCCGCCGGAGTCGACCTCTGCCTGCACATGATCCGCCGCGACCACGGTGTCGCCGTCACCAATCGCGCCGCGCGCATGTGCGTCGTCCCGCCGTGGCGCGACGGCGGCCAAGCCCAGTTCATCGACCGCCCGGTCCCCGAGCCCTCGGTCGCCAGCACCACCGCCACCCGCGCCTGGGCCCTGGAACGCCTCGCCGAACCGGTCACCCTCACCGAACTGTCCGAGCACGCCCGGATGAGCCTGCGCACCTTCACCCGGCGGTTCCGCGACGAGGTCGGCATGACCCCGGTGCAATGGCTCACCGCCCAACGGCTCGAACTGGCCCGCCACCTGCTGGAGTCCAGCGACCTGCCGGTCGACCTGGTCGCCCACCGGGCCGGCTTCGGCTCGGCGAACTCCCTGCGCCAGCACATGCGTTCCACGGTCGGCGTCTCCCCGATCGCCTACCGGCGCACCTTCCAGCCCGCATCTGCATGACCTCTGAGGTAATCGCCGCCGGGCCCGCGCGCTGACAGCATCGGACCAACGGCCCGGACCGACGGGCCGGTCCACAGGGGAGCAGACCATGACCGCGTACGCCATCGCCCACCTCCGCCCCACCACCATGAACGAGGACGTCCTCCGGTACATCGAGACGATTCAGTCGACCATGGACCCCTTCGACGGCCGCTTCCTCGTCCACGGCAAGGAGGTAGAGGTCATGGAGGGCCCCTTCCCCGGCACCGTCGTCGTCATCGCCTTCCCGGACATCGAGAGCGCCCGCGCCTGGTACGCCTCCGACGCCTACCAGGCCATCCTGCCGCTGCGCACCGACCACATCGCGGGCGAAGCCGTCCTGGTCGAGGGCGTCCCGGCCGACTACGACGCCAGGCGGCGGGCCGCCGCCCTGCGCGAGGCCGCGGGGCTCTGAGCATGGGCAACCGGGCCGTCTTCGTGCTTCCGGGCCCCGGAGGCCACACTCGCCACCGCTCCTCCTACGGCGCCGTGGGGCTGGACCTCGACCTGCTGGGCGGGCCGGAAGCGGTGCTGCCGTTCCTGCGCGGCCACGCCGTCGACGACAGCTGGTACCCCGACGACATGGTCGAGGCCGGCGTCCTCGCCGACGAGGCCCGCCGCCTCCTGCTGGTCTTCGCGCGGGAGGGGCCCATCGCCTCCCTGCGCACCCGGGCCGCCGCCCTGGAGCTGCTGCGCCGTGCCTGGCCCGGCTGGGAGGTGCGCTGGGTCTACGACGGACAGAGCGGGCTG
>NZ_JBSGZP010000442.1:0-6277 GCF_053611065.1 Streptomyces sp. NPDC054840 | reverse complement strand
CGGCGACCCCGGCCAGCAGCAGACCCACCAGGGCCGAGGTCGCCTTGCGCATGCGCATCCCGTGCAACGTCCGTTCTGCTCAGTCGATCACCGGCGGGACAACACGACGGCTGCCCTGCCAGGTCTCTTCGTCTTCGGCCAGGTAGTCGGGGCGTTCGCCCCGCTGCTCGTCGCGCCGCTTGCCCGGAGTCTGCGTCCTTGCACCCGCGTGCCCCATGGCACCCGCGCCCGCGCCACCCGCGCCGTTGCGCACGAGGCCCGAACCACCTTGGGTGAACGGCTGACCGCCCGCAATCGGGCGAGAGCCCGCACCCGGCTTCCCGCCGACGATGCCTCCCGACTCCGAGGCAAGTCGACGACCTGCCGCGAAGCCGTTCTGGCCGCCTCCGGGCCCCATACCGCCTCCCATGCCACGGCCGACGTGATTGCCTTCGCCGATGACGGTGCCGCGCGGGAGGCCCGGGCTGGGGCTGGTGCGCGCCACCTGACGACCACCCGTGATACCGCTGTCACGCGGGGGCATTCCCGGCGTGCCGAGGCCCTTGCCGCCGGGAGGAGGAGTGGTTGGGCCGCCCAGTCCCGGGTAGGGGCCGAGGCCCGGAGGACCGGTGAGGCTGGGCGGCTTCATGCCTCGGACCGTCGGGAAGCCGACGGGCGGGAGGACGGGCCCAGGAGTGGGGCTGACGGGACCAGTGGGCAGCGGTCCGGGCGCGGTCGTCACCGGAGGCACGGTCCGGTCCGGAAGCGTGCCAACGGTGTCGAGGTCGACGCCCACCTCGCGGTCCGGAGTCGACGGCATCGGCACCGGCGGAACCGTGCTGTCCGGCTGCTGCGGACGGCTGGTGACCGATCCGGGGTCACTGGAGGACGTACTGTGCGACGACCCCGTCGTCGTGTACGACGAGCCTGTAGAGCCGGCTCCGCTGCCAGACTCTCCCCCAGGCCTGGCCATTTCTCCAGAGTCGTAGTAGCCCGGCGGCACAAGCACATTCGGCGGAGGCGGAAACGTCGGGGGCTTCACAGCCTCTATGTGCTGCGTGGACTTCTCGTACGACCCGGCCAGCTTGGTCATCGCGTCGACGGCCCGCGCGTGGTCGCCACTCAGCTTCGACCAGGCCTCCTGGCCCATCTTCACCGCGTCCGGGTCGTTGTGGTACTCGCGGGACGTCGCGAGGTTCTGCTTGAGGGTCGCCTCCGCGGACGCGCTGTACATGGGCATGTCGCCCGCGCCGTACGTGGTCGGCGCGACCTCGCGCATGATCTGCGCCGTCTCCGCCATGTACTTGCCGCCGTTGGCGCTGTATTTGGCCAGCTCCAGCGTGGCGCTTCCCGTCTGGTTCACCCAGTTCTGGAAGGCGTCGGCCGCTTCGCCCTCCCAGCCCTTGACCTTGTGGTCTTTGAGCTTGCTCCCGATCTCGTCGATCGTCGTGGCGGCGTTGGTCAGCAGCGCCGAGCAGTCGTAGACCTTGTCCGGGTTAATCGCAGCGATCATGCCGTACAGCTGTGCGTGCGTAAGGCCCTCAAACTCGCTCATCCGACGGCACCACCCTTCTTCGTCGCGTTCGGCTGCGGCGTGTTCGGCGTGGCCGGGGGGCCGCTGTCGGCCTTCTTGTCCGCGTACGGGTCGCGTTCCTCGATGTACTGGTCGTGGGCCTGCTTGGCAAGGAGGGCCATGCGCCGCTTCGTCTCCTCGTCCACCTCGCTGTAGCCGCCGTTCGCGGACTGGATCGCGATGCCGAGAGCCTCGATCTGCACCGCCAGCCCCTTCGACAGGTTCTGCAGCTCTGTGTGGACGGTGTTGTAGGCCGTGTAGAGCTTGTCGGCCTGAGCGAAGCCCTTGCCCAGGGCCGACGTCGGCAGCGTGCCGTCGGCCAACTTCCCGTGATGGGCCGACGATTCCTGAAGCGTCGTCAGAAGTCCGTCCACCAGCTTTTGGTAGTCCTTCAATTCGTCGTACTGGACCCGCAGCACGGCAGCGCTAGCGCTGTAGGCCGCCCCCGCGATCGCGCCCATCGGGCCCGCGATCCCCAGTGTGAGGGCCGCTGCTACCTGGCTCGCCCCGTTGTCGTCTGCCACGTTGGCCTCCCCGACTCCCCGTCTTCCCCGTGGTCGCGGTGTCTGCGCCGCTCCCCGTCCCCGTTCGCACCCGTGTCCGCGCGTACGCGCACACCGATACCGATCACTCTAGCGACCGGTACCGACAGGCCCAAGTCCGGGGTTGCACGTGCAATGCGGGTCACACGGTCACGAGTTGGGCGTACCGACCGCCGCGGACGGCCTGATCGGCAGGCGGTTCACCGGGCGGCCGGTGGCCGCGCGGACCGCAGAGGCCACCGCCGCCGGGGTCGTCACCACGGGGACGGCGCTCGCCGCCTTCGCGCCGAACGGGGCCACCACGTCGCGTTCTTCGACCAGTTTGACGATGCGGACCGCCGGGGCGTCCAGCGCCGTCGGCAGGGCGTAGCCCGTCAGGTCCGGGTGGCGGATCAGGCCGGAGACCGAGCGGAGGTTCTCCGTCAGGGCCGCGCCCACGCCCTGGGTGACGCCCGCCTCGATCCGGGCCTCCAGCTGACGGGGGTTCAGGATCCGGCCCACGTCCTGCGCCACCGCGAGTTCCACGACGCGCACCGAGCCCAGTTCGATGTCCACGTCCACCACCGCGCGGATCGCGCAGAAGGCGAGGCCCACGAAGGCGTCGCCCTGGCCGTCCCCGTCCAGGGGTTCCGTCGGGTGGGGGCGGCACTGGGCCGTCGCCCAGAGTTCCTTGCCGGCCATCGCCTCCCCGACCGACATCGAGAACGCGCCGTCGTACGACGTGATGCGGCCGTCCTGGATCTGCAGGAGCTCCGTCGACATACCCAGCTTGTGGGCCATCGGCTGCAACAGCTGGGTGCGGACCATCTTGGCCGCCCGCTCCACCGCACCCCCGGACACCCACGTGTGGCGGCCGTGCGCCGACGGGCCGGCCGGCGGCTGGTCGGTGTCGACCGGGGCCATGGTGACCTCGTCGACGCCCAGGACCTCCTGCACGATCTGGCGGGCCAGCGTGGCGAAGCCCTGGCCGGTGTCGACGGCCGCGCAGATGACCGTGGCCGCGCCGTTGACCACCTTCACCGTGGCGGTGGACACCTCGTCGGTCCCCTCGGCTCCGAGCATGTGCACCATGCCGACGCCGTAGCCGACCCCGCGCCGTACCGCGCCCGGCTCGCCCGCGCCCTCGGGGCCGCCCGGCAACAGCCACTCGTCCTCGGGGGCGTCCTTGGGCAGGGCGGGCAGTTCGAAATCGCGGACCGCGCGCAGCAGTTCGGCCACCGGGGCCGGGCAGGTAACCGTCTGGCCGGTGGGGAGCAGGTCTCCCGTCGCCAGGACGTTGCGCATGCGCAGCTCGGCCCCGTCGATGCCGACGGCGGCCGCGAGCTTGTCCATCTGGCCCTCGTACGCGGCGCACACCTGCATGGCGCCCTCGCCGCGGACGTGGCCCGACGGCGGGTTGTTGGTGCGGACCGCCCAGCCCTCGACGAAGGCGTGCGGGACGACGTACGGGCCGCAGGCGAAGGCCACCGCCGCGGCCAGCGACTCGGAGGACGCGTCGGCGTACGCGCCCGCGTCCATCAGGATCTGTGCCTCGACCTTGACCAGCCGGCCCTCCGCGTCCGCGTGGTGGCGGTAGCGCAGCAGGGTCGGGTGCCGGTGGGTGTGGCCGAGGAAGGACTCCTCGCGGGTGGCGGCCAGTTTGACCGGGCAGCCCGTGCGCAGGGCGAGCAGGCCGAGCGGGAGCTGGAAGGCGGCGTCCTCGCGGTCGGCCGTCGCGCCCGGCACGCCGGTGACCACCACGCGCACACGGTCCGGATCCAGTCCGAAGCAGGCGGCGGCCAGGTCGCGGTCGGTGTGCGGGTCGGTGGACGCGGTGTACAGCTCCACGCCGCCGTCGGGGCGCGGCACGGCCAGCCCAGCCTCGGCGCCGATGGGGGCGGGGTCCTGGCGGCCGATCCGGTACAGGCCTTCGACCACGACCTCGCCGGTGGCCTCCGGGTCTCCGTAGCGCAGCGGGATGTGCCGGATCAGGTTGCCGTCGGGGTGCAGGGCGGGGGCGCCGAAGGACTGCTCGGGGTCGGTGACAGGGTCGAGGAGCTCGTACTCGACGGCGATCGCGGCGGCGGCGAGCCGTGCGGTGTCGGGGTGGTCGGCGGCGACGGCGGCGATGGGCTCGCCGTGGTGGCGTACGACGTCGTGCGCGAAGACCGGCCGGTCCGCGATGCGGCGGCCGTGGGTGGTGGCGCCGGGCACGTCGGCGTGGGTGACGACGGCGCGGACGCCGGGCATCTCGGCGGCGGCCGTGGTGTCGATGGAGAGGATCCGGGCGTGGGCGTGCGGGGAGCGCAGCACGGCGGCCCACAGGAGGCCCTCGGCCCACAGGTCGGCGGCGTACGGGAAGGTGCCCTCGGTCTTGGCGCGGGTGTCCGCGGCCGGGACGGAGGCTCCGATTCCGCGCGGGACCTGTGGCTCGGAGGCCTCGGAGACCGGGGGGGCCATGGCCGTCACCGTGGTGTTGACCGTTGTCGTCGCCGTCGCCGCGTCCTGCCCGCTCACGCCGTGCCTCCGTGGTGGATGCCGCCCTCGCCGGGCGCTGCCTGATGCGGGATGCGCGGCTCCGAGTCGCCTGCGCCTGCGCCCGCGCCCGTAGCCGCGGGCTCGGCGGCCGCCGCCCCGCGCTCGGCCACGACCTCGCGGACGGCGTCGACGACCCCCGCGTAGCCGGAGCAGCGGCAGAGGTTGCCGCACAGGGCCTGACGGGTCTCCAGCGCGCTGGGGGCGTGGTTGCCCTCCAGCAGGTCGTGGATGGTCATGGCCATGCCGGGTACGCAGAACCCGCACTGCACCGCACCCGACCTGCACAACGCCTGCTGGACGTCCGAGAGTTCCCCGTCCGTCGCGAGACCCTCGACGGTGCGCACCTCGCTGCCCGCGGCCGTCGCGGCCGGTACCAGGCAGGAGGCGACGAGCCGGCCGTCGACCTGCACGGCGCAGGCGCCGCATTCGCCCTGCGAGCAGCCGTCCTTGGCGCCGGCGAGGCCGAGCCGCTCGCGCAGCACGTACAGGAGGGATTCGCCGATCCAGGCGCCGGTGACGGGCCGGTCGGCGCCGTTGACGCGCAGGACGTAGGAGGCCGACGGGTGCTCGTGATGGGCGACGGCCCCGGCGGTCGCTTCTTCCTCGTACGTCGCCACCTCCGCCGGGAGACCTTCGCCGGTCCCCTCGTCCCGGAGCGCGCCCCCGCTGTCGGCGGTGTCCTCGGTCGGCGTGCGGTCGGCCGGGGGCTCCTGCGCGGCCGGCCCGGCCCCGTTGACGGGATCGGACTCCGGAGCGGCGGCGGGCTCCGCCGTGTACGCGGCTTCGGGCTCCGCCTCGTGCGCGGCTTCGTGCGCGGCTTCGTGCGCGGCCTCGTGCGCGGCCTCGTGCGCGGCCTCGGGCTTCGGCTCGGGCGCGTGGCCGAACGCGGTGAAGCCGTGGCCGTCGGTGCCGGCGGGCTGTGCGGGCTCGGCGGCCGGCGCCTGGGCGCGCACCCCGCCGAAGAGATCCAGTTCGGGGGAAGCGGCCGGCTGCGGCTCCGAGGCGGCGGCCGGGCCGGCGGGCGGCTCGGCGTACCCGGTCTGCTCCGCGTACCCGGCGTACTCCCCCTGGGGCGTGTGCCCCGCGTGCCCGGCGTACTCACCCTGGACCGTGTGCCCCGTGTGGCCCGCGTGGTCCGCGGCCCTGGCGCCCTCGGCCTGCTCCGCCGCCGGGCCGTGCGCGGCCTCGATGTCGTGCGGAGCCTGGTGCACCGGCTCGCCCTCCGGCAGGGCGGTGCCCACCCCGGGTCCGCCCAGCACCCGCGGTCCACGTCCCGCGGCGCCCACTCCGGGCCCGCCGAGCAGCCGCCCGGCGGCATGCGCGGTCGCCGCGGCGGCTGCCGAAGCGGCCGCGGCCTCGTCCGTTCCGGGCAGCACACCGGCAGCGGCACCGCTGGCGGCACCGGCGTCCGCGTCCGGGTCCCCGGCCGGCTGCTGCGTCAGGTACGCCCACGGCGCCGGGGCGCCGCCCGGCAGCGTCGCCGGGGCCTGGCTCCAGTCGGCGTCCAGAGCGCCCGGCCGGTAGTCGTTCGGCTGCTCGGGGAATTCGTCGAACCCGGGCACGGCCCACTGCCCGGTCGCCGAGCCGGCCTGCTCGGGCTCGTGCGCCGCCTCCGGGAAGCGCCACTCGGCCGTCGCGCTCGGATCGGTCACCGGCTGCTCCGGCT
>NZ_JBSGZP010000441.1:0-6318 GCF_053611065.1 Streptomyces sp. NPDC054840 | reverse complement strand
CGGTAGATGTCCGGCTCCAGGTAGATCACCCGGGCGATCGGGACCGCCTCGCGGATGCGGGCCTCGGCCGCGTTGATCGCGTCGGCCACCTGGGTCGCGGTGTCGTGGCCCTCGACCGCGATCTTGGCGGCGACCAGCAGCTCCTCCGGGCCCAGGTGCAGGGTGCGCATGTGGATCACGCGGGTGACGACGTCCCCGTCGACGAGCGCGTTCTTGATCTTCTCGGTCTCTTCGATGCCTGCGGCCTCGCCGAGCAGCAGCGACTTGGTCTCCGCGGCCAGCACGATCGCGATCACGATGAGCAGGACGCCGATGCACAGGGTGCCGATGCCGTCCCAGACGCCGTTGCCCGTCAGCAGGGCGAGGCCGACACCGCCGAGGGCCAGCACCAGGCCGACGAGCGCGCCGAGGTCCTCCAGGAGGACGACGGGCAGCTCGGGGGCCTTGGCCCGCCGGACGAACTGGGTCCAGGTCTGCTTGCCGCGGATCTCGTTCGACTCCTTGATCGCGGTACGGAAGGAGAAGGACTCGGCGATGATCGCGAAGACGAGGACGCCGACCGGCCAGTACCAGGCCTCGATCGCGTGCGGGTGGTTGATCTTCTCGATGCCCTCGTAGATGGCGAACATGCCACCGACGGTGAAGAGCACGATGGAGACCAGGAACGCGTAGATGTAGCGCTCGCGCCCGTACCCGAAGGGGTGCTGCGGCGTCGCCTCGCGCTGGGCCTTCTTGCCGCCGAGGAGCAGCAGTCCCTGGTTCCCGGAGTCGGCCAGCGAGTGGACGCTCTCCGCGAGCATCGACGAGGAGCCGCTGAAGAGGAATGCCACGAATTTGGCTACAGCGATGGCGAGATTGGCGGCGAGTGCCGCCACGATCGCCTTGGTACCGCCCGACGCGCTCATGGGTGCAGGGTGTCCTTCCTAGCCACTGACTACCGGCCGCACATTGTTGCAGCCGATGGGAGGGACGCTACGTCAGACCACCACGGAGGCGCGGAAGATCGTCCCGCTTCCTGACAGTTCGACCTTTTCGCCCGCCGGTACGAAGACCGACTCGCCAGGAGTCAGGGTCAGTTCGCCGGCCTGCGGGGAGCCCGCAGTGCAGAGCAGGATCTGCGGGGCGTCGTGCGGGAGCACGCGGGAGGCACCGCCAGGGGCGAGGAGGAAGCGGGAGAGCCGGAATTCGTCGATGGGGGTCTCGTAGACCTCCTCGGCGTCGCCCTCGGGGCGCAGCCGGTTCGGGTCGCCCGGCTCGAACTTCGCGATCTTCAACAGCTCGGGCACGTCCACGTGTTTGGGGGTGAGCCCCGCGCGCAGCACGTTGTCCGAGTTGGCCAGCAGTTCGACGCCGAGGCCGTCGATGTAGGCGTGCGGGACGCCGGCGCCGAGGAACATGGCCTCGCCGGGCTGGAGTCGGACGTGGTTGAGCAGCATCGCCGCGATGACTCCCGGATCGCTCGGGAAGTGGTGGACCAGCGTGGCGTACGGGGTGTACCGGCCGCCGAGGCGCGTGACGGCGGCGGCGACCTCGTGCAGGGTGTGCGCCATCTCGGCGCGGTCCGCGGTCAGTACGGCCGTCAGCATCTCGCGCAGGGCGGCCTCTTCGGGGTGCGCGCGCAGCAGGTCGACGTACGGCTTGAGGCTGTCCACGTCCAGACCCGCCAGGAGATCTGCGGCCTCCAGCGGCGGGCGGAAGCCGCACAGCCCGTCGAAGGGGGTGAGCGCGCAGATCATTTCGGGCTTGTGGTTGGGGTCCTTGTAGTTGCGGTGGTCCGCGTCGATCGGGACCCGGCGGCGCTCCTCGTCCTCGAAACCCGCCCGGGCCTGGACCAGGTCGGGGTGGACCTGGAGGGAGAGCGGGGCTCCGGCCGCGAGGATCTTGAACAGGAAGGGCAGCCGGGGGCCGAACTTGGCGACGGTGGCGGCGCCCAGCTCGCCTTCGGGATCGGCGGCGATGACGTCCGAGAGCGCCCGCTCGCCCGCTCCCCGGTCGATGCGGGAGGGAGCGCCCGGGTGGGCCCCCATCCACATCTCTGCCTGGGGCTCGCCGGTGGGTGCGACACCGAGGAGCGTGGGGATGGCCGTGGTGGATCCCCAGGCGTAGGGGCGGATCGTGTTCGTCAGGCGGTCCATCGTCGTCTTCCTGGATAGAGCTGGGTACTTCAGTGCCTCAGCTGTGTCCCCCGGAAGCCAACGCCAGGTAGGCGGTGGCGAAATCCGTGACGGCGAGGAGTTCGGCGAGCTGCTCCAGCTCGACGCCCTCCTCCGGTTCGAGCTCGCTGACCGCCGTGTCGTGGCTGAGGGCGAGCTCGCGTGCGGCGGGGGCGGCGGTGAGGCCACCGGTCGGCCGGTCACGCAGCAGGACGATGCGGGCGCGAAGGGCCTGGGGCTCTTCGACCCGGTCACGGAAGAAGTCGTCGGGGTCGGCGCCGGCGGCGAGGGATCCGGCGAGCAGGACGCCGTGGGCGGGCAGCGCTTCGGGAAGCACGGCGGCGAGGGCGGGGCGGCCGGCGAGCTCGGCGAGGGTGGCGGCGAACCGGCGGCCGGCGGGCGCGGCGCCGGTGCCCTCGCTCCAGATGAGCGGGAGGGAGTCGGCCAGCTCGGCGGCGAGGGTCTTGGCCGGGTTGGAGTAGGTGGCGATGGCGGGCCCGCAGCGTTCCGCGGTCCGGTCGAGCCGGTCGGCGACGAGCTGCAGGGTGTCCGGGGCGGCGGTGATCAGGCCGACTTTGTCGAGGAGCAGCAGCAGCGGCGTCAGCAGGGCCCACAGGGCGCCGGGTCCGGCCGCGGCGGATTCGTCGTACTCCTGGTACGGGGCCTTGGCCATCGGTACGAGGAGCCCGTGCGCGCCGTCCACCGCCTCGCTCAGCGGTGAGCGCTCGGGGGCGACGGCGACGACGGTGCAGCCGCGGCGGTACGCCTGCTCGGCGAGGACGGCGAGCCCGGGCTCGGTGCCGTCGGTGGTGGCCAGGAGCAGCAGGTCGACGGGGCCGGCCCAGCCCGGCAGGGTCCAGCGCAGCGCGCCGGCCGCGTGGGCGACGCCGGTGGGGTCCAGCCTGATGACGGGCGCGGAGGCTCCGGCGAGGGCGCCGAGGAGGTCGGCGACGCCGGTGGCGGCGGTGCCGGGCCCGGCGATCAGGACGGAGCGCGGGCGGCCGTCGGGGCGCAGCTCGGCGAGGCCGGCCTCGGTCGCGTGCCGGGCGGCGGTACGGACTCTGGCTCCGGCCTCGGCCGCACCGCGGAGCAGGCCCCGGCGGTCGACGCGGGCGAGATCGTCCGGTGCGTCGAGGAGCGACTCGTCGAGCATGGCGGCCTCCGGCGGTGTTGACGGATCCAGGGGTGGCGGAATCGGTCTCAGCGTCTGCGTCTGCCCTTGCTTCGCGGGCGCGGCAGGGGTCAGGCGGGGCGGCGGGCCTCGTCCACGAGGAGCACGGGGATGCCGTCACGGACCGGGTACGCGAGGCCGCAGTCCTGGCCGGTGCAGATCAGCTCGGGGGCCGTCTCGTCGGCCGACTTGTCCTCGAGAGGGGAGTGGCAGGCGGGGCAGGCGAGGATCTGCAGGAGGCCGGCTTCGAGCGGCATGGGGCGATTCCCTTCGGGCATGTGGGTGGGGCGAGGTCAGCGTACCGCCGAGTACTCGCCGATGCGGTGTCGTGGGGCGGGTGTGGGACGGAGCCGGGGCCCGGCGTACGGGCGGACCCGGCTCCGCCGGTTTCCGCGCTCCGCCCGGGCCCGCGCCTCCACGCCGGCGGGGCTGTGTTCACGGAGCCCGGATCCCGGGTGCGGGCCGCAAGGCCCGTGCCCGCACCCGGACGCCGGCAGGGCTGGGAAGGGTCAGGCGCGGATGAGGGCGAGGACCTCGTCGCGGACCT
Source organism: Streptomyces sp. NPDC054840 (assembly GCF_053611065.1). Taxonomy (NCBI): domain Bacteria; kingdom Bacillati; phylum Actinomycetota; class Actinomycetes; order Kitasatosporales; family Streptomycetaceae; genus Streptomyces; species Streptomyces sp. NPDC054840. The sequence continues at coordinate 2,447 of NZ_JBSGZP010000441.1, read as the reverse complement.
TCGCCAGAGTGGCCTCGTCCCGGGCCTCCACGTTCAGGCGGAGCAGCGGCTCGGTGTTGGAGGCGCGGACGTTGAACCACCAGTCCTCGGCGGTCACCGTCAGACCGTCCAGCTCGTCGACGGTGACACCCTCGACATCGCCGTAGGCCGCCTTCACCGCCGCGAGCCGGGCCGCCTGGTCCGCGACCGTCGAGTTGATCTCCCCCGAACCCGCGTACCGGTCGTAGGAGGCCACCAGCTCCGACAGCGGACCGTCCTGGCCCCCCAGGGCCGCCAGCACGTGCAACGCCGCCAGCATGCCCGTGTCCGCGTTCCAGAAGTCCTTGAAGTAGTAGTGCGCCGAGTGCTCACCACCGAAGATCGCGCCCGTCTTCGCCATCTCCTCCTTGATGAAGGAGTGACCCACACGGGTCCGCACCGGCGTGCCGCCGTTCTCACGCACCACCTCCGGCACCGACCAGGAGGTGATCAGGTTGTGGATCACCGTGCCCGACCCGCCGTTACGGGCCAGCTCACGGGCCGCGACCAGCGCCGTGACCGCCGACGGCGACACACCCGCACCCCGCTCGTCCACGATGAAACACCGGTCCGCGTCACCGTCGAACGCGATCCCCAGATCCGCGCCCTCCGCCAGGACACGGGCCTGGAGGTCCACGATGTTCTTCGGGTCCAGGGGATTCGCCTCGTGGTTCGGGAACGTCCCGTCCAGCTCGAAGTACATCGGCACCACGTCCAGCGGCAGACCCTCGAACACCGTCGGAACCGTATGGCCGCCCATGCCGTTGCCCGCGTCCACCACGACCTTCAGCGGCCGGATCGACGTCAGGTCCACCAGACCCTTGAGGTGAGCGGCGTAACCCGGGAGGCTGTCCAGCTCGGTGACCGTGCCCGCGACCGTGCCCTCGGGAACCGCCGGGGCCCCCTCGTCGGACCACTTCTCGACCAGCTCACGGATCTGCCCGAGACCGGTGTCCTGACCCACCGGAGCTGCGCCGGCACGGCACAGCTTGATGCCGTTGTACCTGGCCGGATTGTGCGAGGCCGTGAACATCGCACCCGGCAGACCCAGCGAGCCCGACGCGTAGTACAGCTGGTCCGTCGAGCAGAGCCCGATCAGGGTGACATCCACCCCACGCGCCGCCGCACCCCGTGCGAAAGCGGCGGACAGTCCCGGGGACGAGGGCCGCATGTCATGACCGATCACGATCGCCGCAGCGCCCACGACCTCCACGAACGCGGCACCGAACAGCTCGGCCAGGGATTCGTCCCACTCGTCCGGCACGACACCACGCACGTCATACGCCTTGACGATGTTCGAAAGATCTGCGGCCACTGCCTGCCCTCCTGAAGGTCCTGTGCGGTTCAGCAAACCTATCCTGAACCATGAGCGGCTCTTCAGGCCGTCGGAGCGTCAGGAATCGGGCGATCTCAGGACGCGCAGGTGTCCACGACGGGTCTCGCCGGTGGACGGGCCACCCTGGCCGGGACCGCCGGCCTCGGCCGTGCGCCTCGGCGGGCGGGCGGCTTCGCGGACGGCGTTGGCGAGGGCTTCGAGGTCGTCGCCGCTGGGGCGGGACGGCCCGGAGCCGTCGGACAGGCGCACGACGTCCCAGCCCCGGGGGGCGGTCAGGCGCTCCGAGTGCTCGGCGCACAGGTCGTAGCAGTGGGGTTCGGCGTAGGTGGCGAGCGGGCCGAGAACTGCGGTCGAATCGGCGTAGACGTACGTCAGTGTCGCGACGGCAGGGCGGCCGCACGCAGTGCGCGAACAGCGACGTACAAGGCTCACGATGTTGGACGGTACCGCACTCTTGACCGGGCCGCGACGACTCCACCACCGCTCACTCCCCCGTGTCGTGCTCAGGGCTACCCTGCGGGGGTGACGGACACCCCTCTTCCTCCCTGCCCCGCCGAGCCTCCCGCGGGGGGCCGGGCCGAGCCGCGCCCGCGTCGGCGGGACCGGCACGGGCGCGGGATGCGCGGTCCGGTGGCCCCTCCCCAGGTGCCGCTGTCGGCGAGCCGGTCGGAGCTGTTCGGGGACCTCGTACGGGATTCCGTGGAGCGGCTGGAGCGGCGCTGGCCGCAGCTGGCCGAGGTGGAGTTCCTGATCGGTGACGTGCCCGGGCCGCCGGGCGGTCCGGACGGCGGCTGGAACGACGAGGCGGTGCCGCTGGGCGCGGTGTCGGAGTCGCGCGACGGGCGGCCCGCCCGGATCGTGGTCTTCCGGCGGCCGGTGGAGATCCGTACCAAGACGCGGGACGAGAAGGCGATGCTGGTCCACGAGATCGTCGTGGAGCAGGTGGCGGAGCTGCTGGGGCTCTCGCCGGAGACGGTGGACCCCCGGTACGGCGAGAACTAGTGCTGTGGCCGGGAAGGTTTGCCGGGTTGCGGCGTCCGGTGTGGTGCATCGCAAGGCGGAGGGCCGCGGCTCGTACTGGACGTACTTGCGC
>NZ_JBSGZP010000440.1:0-6339 GCF_053611065.1 Streptomyces sp. NPDC054840 | reverse complement strand
ATGTCGCGCTGTGCGCCGACCACGGACCGCTACTGGTCGTCGAGACCGCCGATCACTCCCTCGGTGAGCCCGGGGAACGGGGGCTGCGGTTCGACGTCGCCCGTGGCGCCGCCCGTGGTGCCGCCCATGATGCCCCCGCTGGTTCCGCCGGGCCGTCCGCCGGGCTTGCCGTCACCGCCGGGCTTGCCGGGCCGGCTCGGGTTCGTCGTGGGCGGCTTGTTCCCGCGCGGGCCGGCGGAGGGGATGGACACCTCCGGGATGCCGACCGTGACGAAGTTCCCCGACTCGCGGCCGGAGAGCGCGCCGCTGACCGCGTCCTTCCAGATCGGGCCGGGCAGACCGCCACCGAAGACCTTCTCGAAGGGCTTGCCACCGATCACGATGTTCTCCATCGTGATCTTCTTCGCGCCGCCGGAGCCGACCCATACCGCGCCGGAGAGGTTCGGCGTGTAGCCGACGAACCAGGCGTTGTAGCGCTCGTCCGTCGTACCGGTCTTGCCGGCGCTGTCGCGGTCGCTCAGACCGGCCCGCTCACCGGTACCGGAGTCGACCACTCCGCGGAGCAGGGTGTTGATGGTGTCGGCCGTCTCGGTGGACATCGCGCGCTCGCACTTGGACTTCGGCACCGCGAGCGCCTTGCCGTGCGCGTCGGTGATCGACTCGATGGCGACCGGGGTGCAGTAGACGCCGCGGTGGGCGAAGGTCGCGTAGGCGTTGGCCATCGTCAGCGGGGAGAGTTCGGCGGAGCCGAGCGCGATCGACGGGGACTCGGGGATCTTGGAGCCGTCGGCCGGGACCACGCCGAGCTTCTGCGTCATCTCCGTCACCGGGCAGAGGCCGATCTCGCCGATCATCTCGACGAAGTACGTGTTGATGGACTTCTCCATCGCCGTCCGCAGCGCGTACGGACCGACCTCGTCCTCGGTCTCGTTCTTCGCCGTCTGGATCTTGCCGTTGATCGGCAGGTTCAGCCACTGCGTGCCGTCGCAGCGCGAAATCGGCGTGGGGTAGTCCAGCTTGTTCGGCGCCTGGTACACCTTGGTCGCCGGCATGCCCCGCTCTATGGCGGCCGCCGCGATGAACGGCTTGAAGGTCGAGCCGACCTGGAAGCCGAAGTTCGAGCCGCCCATCCGCTTGTCCACGGAGTAGTTGATCTGCGTCTCGTTCTTCCCGAAGCCGTACGGCTTGGACTGACCCATTGCCAGCACCCGGCCGGTGCCCGGCTGGACCATGGTCACAGCCGTCGCGATCGAGTCCTCCTGGTAGACGTGGTCCTTGATCGACTCATTGGCCGCGTCCTGCGACTGCGGGTCCAGGGTGGTGCGCACCGTCAGGCCGCCCTGGTTCCAGACCTTCGCCCGGTCCTCGCGCGTCTTGCCGAAGGCCGTGTCGGTCAGGAAGGAGTTCCGAACGTAGTCGCAGAAGAAGCCCGCGCCCTTGACGGCGGTGATGCAGCCGTTCTTCGGCTTGGTCACCTTGAGGGTGACCGGCTTCGCCTTCGCCGCGTCCACCTCCGCCTGCGAGACGTCCTTGGTGTCGGCCATCCGCTGCAGGACGATGTTGCGGCGCTTGGTCGCTTCCTGAGCGTCGTTCACCGGGTCGTAGCGGCTCGGCGACTGCACGACGCCCGCGAGCAGCGCGGACTCCTCAAGCGTCAGGTCCTTGGCCGGCTTGCTGAAGTAGCGCTGGGCGGCGGATTCGATTCCGTACGCCTGCTGGCCGAAGTAGGTGATGTTGAGGTAGTTCTCGAGGATCTTCTTCTTCCCGAGCTCCTCCTCGACCTGGATCGCGTACTTCAGCTCGCGGATCTTGCGGCCGAGGCTCTTCTCCTGGGCCTCGCGCACCTTGGTCTCGTCGTCGCCGGCCTCCTCGACGAACACGTTCTTCACGTACTGCTGGGTGAGGGTGGAGGCGCCCTGCGCGGCTCCGCCTTCCTGCGCGTTGCGGTTGACCGCGCGCAGGATGCCCTTGAGGTCGACCGCACCGTGCTCGTAGAAGCGCGAGTCCTCGATGGCGACGATGGCCTTCTGCATGTACGGGGAGATCGCCGTGAGCGGGACCACCTGGCGGTCGCGTGAATAGACAGTGGCGATCACGCCACCCTCGGCGTCCAGAATGGTGGTCCGCTGACTCAGCGGCGGGGTCTTGAGATTGGCCGGGATCTCGTCGAATCCCTCGACCGTCCCCTTGGCCGCCAGGCCCAGGGCGCCTGCTGCCGGAATCGCCATGCCGGCCAGTACCACCCCGGAGAGGACGGACACCCCGAGGAACTTGACGGCCTGCTGGCTCCCCGTGAGCCCGCCGCCCGAGCGCTTCTTTCCCATAGGGGGCAGCCTACGTTCTCATTCGCCGGACACGCGCGAATGCCTTGGCCTAAGCTGTCCCCAACTGTCACAGCAGTGTGGTGCGACATCAACCCCTCGGCTTGATTTTCACCCTTCCCGAATGGGGTGGACACATGTCCGAATCTGACCCCCTCTGCTGAAGTCGATCAACCGATTACACCCGAATTGCCGCAATGGTCGGGCATGTCGCCGGATCACTCCGTCGGGTGATCTGCCGCTTACCCATAGTCCGTTCGGACCATTCAAGATTGGGCCCGTCGGGGGTGTTGCGGTGTGCTCGCCTTCCGTAACGTCCTCAACTGGCAGCGGTGAATATGCCGCTACCGCCGTGGGGGAGCCTCGATTCGGGAGAGGACGGCGCCGGGATGGGCTGGGTTATCGACTGGAGTGCGCAGGCAGCCTGCCGCACTACCGATCCGGATGAACTATTCGTTCAAGGAGCGGCACAGAACAGGGCCAAGGCGGTGTGCACCGGATGTCCGGTGCGGACCGAGTGCCTGGCCGACGCGCTCGACAACCGTGTCGAGTTCGGCGTGTGGGGCGGAATGACCGAGCGGGAACGACGTGCGCTGCTGCGCCGGCGTCCCACCGTCACCTCGTGGCGACGGCTGCTCGAAACCGCACGTACGGAGTACGAGCGCAGCACGGGCATCCTCACCATGGATGCAGACGCGGAGATCGACGTGGCGTACGAGACATACGCGGCAGCCGGGTAGATCGCCGGCCGCCACGACGTACGAACGCCTACGCTCCGGCCGGTACCCCGGCCGCGAGTCGTTCTCCGATGGCCCGTAGCCCGGCGAGGTCGTGCACATCGCCGGGCAGGGCGGCCACTTCAGCCACCGCCACTTCGGGGTGGAGTGAGGTGAAGCGATCGCGTGTGCGCCGCTCACGCGCGATCACCTGCATGCGTTCCGCGTGCAGGCGCAGCAGTCCTGCCGTGATCCGGTCGACGACCGCGGTATCGCCTTCGGTGCCGGGGGAGGGGGAGCCTGTCTCTGGAGGGTTCGCGGTCCGGGTGGTTCTAGCGCTCTGGGCGGTCTGCGCAGTCTCGGCGGACCGGTCGGTCTCGGCAGTTTCGGTGGGCTCGGCGGGCGCGGTGGGTTCCGCGCCCGAGTCACGAAGTCCAGCTTTCCCGGACTCCTGATCGACAATGCCGCCTTCTTCAAGATTCTCTGCCGCGGCCAACGCCCGCTCGGCGGACAGCTGGTCGGCGCCACTGCCGTGCACCCGGTTCAGTACCAGACCGGCCAGCGGCATACGCTCCGCTGCCAGCCGCTCCACGAAGTACGCCGCCTCGCGCAGGGCGTCCGGCTCGGGCGCGGCGACCACCAGGAAGGCCGTGCCGGGAGCCTGCAGCAGCCGGAAGGTGGCGTCCGCGCGCGTGCGGAAGCCGCCGAACATCGTGTCCATCGCGGCCACGAAGGTCTGGACGTCCTTCAGCAGCGAGGCTCCCATCAGCTTGCTGAGGGTGCCGGTCATCATCGACATGCCGACATTCAGGAACTTCATCCCGGCCCGGCCGCCCACCTTCGCCGGAGCCATCAGCACCCGGATGAACTTCCCGTCCAGGAAGGATCCGAGCCGCTTGGGCGCGTCGAGGAAGTCCAGCGCGGACCGGCTCGGCGGAGTGTCGACGATGATCAGGTCCCAGTCGTCCCGGGCCCGCAGCTGCCCCAGCTTCTCCATCGCCATGTACTCCTGCGTGCCCGCGAAGCCGGCCGACAGCGACTGGTAGAAGGGATTGGCGAGGATCGCCCGGGCCCGCTCGCCGTCCGCGTGCGCCTCGACGATCTCGTCGAAGGTCCGCTTCATGTCCAGCATCATGGCGTGCAGTTCGCCGTCGTCCGCCCCTACGGTCTCCACCTTGCGGGGGGTGTTGTCCAGCGAGTCGATCCCCATCGACTGCGCGAGCCGCCGCGCCGGGTCGATGGTGAGCACCACGGCCTTGCGCCCGCGCCCGGCCGCCCGTACGCCGAGCGCCGCGGCCGTGGTGGTCTTGCCGACCCCGCCCGCCCCGCAGCACACGATGATCCGGGTCTCCCGGTCGTCCAACAGCCGGTCGACCGCCAGCCGCGGCGGAGTGTCCATACCCACGGTGTCCACCCCCTCGCTCATTCCGCCACCGACTGCTTCCGCAATTCCTTGGCCAGTGCGTAGAGCCCGGCCAGATCCATCCCCGCGCCGAGCAGCGGCAGTTCGTACGTCGGCAGGTCCAGCCCCGCCAGTACGGAGCGCTGCGCCCGCTCCAGCTCCACCCGGCTCGCGTGCTCGGCGGCCTGCGTGAGCAGCGGGTCCACCAGCCGCTCGGCCAGCCCGCCGCGGCGCGCCCCGCCGAGGCCCGCCCGGGACAGCGACTTCGCCACTTCGGCGCGGTGGTCGCCGGCCGCGGTGCGCAGGGTGTCCTCGTCCAGATGGTGCGGCCGGACCATGTTCACGACGACCCGCCCGACGGGCAGGCCGGCCCCGCGCAGTTCCTCGATGCCGTCCGCGGTCTCCTGGACGGGCATCTCCTCCAGGAGGGTGACCAGGTGCACGGCCGTCTCGGGGGACTTGAGGACCTTCATGACGGCCTGGGCCTGGTTGTGGATCGGCCCGAACCGGGCCAGGCCCGCCACTTCGTCGTTGACGTTCAGGAACCGGGTGATCCGCCCGGTCGGCGGCGCGTCCATGATCACGTGGTCGTAGACGTACCGGCCGGCCTTGTCCCTGCGCCGCACCGCCTCGCACGCCTTGCCGGTCAACAGCACGTCGCGCAGTCCGGGGGCGATGGTCGTCGCGAAGTCGATGGCGCCGAGCTTCTTGAGCGCGCGCCCCGCCGAGCCCAGCTTGTAGAACATCTGGAGGTAGTCCAGCAGCGCCCGTTCGGCGTCGATGGCGAGCGCGTAGACCTCACCGCCTCCGCCGGGCGCCACGGCGATCTTCCGTTCCTCGTAGGGGAGTGCCTCGGCGCCGAAGAGCTGCGCGAGCCCCTGCCTGCCCTCGACCTCCACCAGAAGAGTCCGGCCGCCCTCGCGTGCGAGGGCAAGCGCGAGTGCTGCGGCGACCGTGGTCTTGCCGGTGCCGCCCTTGCCGCTGACCACCTGGAGCCTGCTCACAGCGTCCGAGCCTAATTCCTCGGGTCCGACTCCGTTGGCGCCGGGTGGTTCTGCCGGAGTGTTCGGGGGTGAGCTCCGTTACGTCCGGCCCGGACCGGCCCGGTCCCGGGCCGCTCGGGGGTCCGGTCCGGGGCCGTGCCGGTGCGGCCCGGCGCCTGCCCGGGTGAGGTGTCCCGCCGTCGGTTCCGGGGGCGGCATGCGGCTCGCACGACAGGCACTACCCTCGCTCCCATGACCAAGAAGTTCGAATATGCGACGGTCCCGCTGCTGGTTCACGCCACCAAGCAGATCCTGGACACCTGGGGCGAGGACGGCTGGGAGCTCGTCCAGGTCGTGCCCGGCCCGAACAACCCCGAGCAGCTCGTGGCCTACCTCAAGCGGGAGAAGGCATGAGTGCTGTAGAGGCGAAGCTGGCCGAGCTCGGCCTGACGCTCCCGGGCGTCGTCCCGCCGCTGGCCGCGTACCAGCCCGCCGTGCGGTCGGGCTCGTACGTCTTCACCGCGGGCCAGCTCCCGATGGTCAAGGGCAGCATGCCGATCACCGGCAAGGTCGGCGCCGAGGTCTCGGCGGAGCAGGCCAAGGAGCTGGCGGCGATCTGCGCGCTGAACGCCCTGGCCGCCGTCAAGTCGGTCGTCGGTGACCTCGACAAGATCGCGCGTGTCGTGAAGGTCGTCGGCTTCATCGCGTCCGCGCCCGACTTCACGGCCCAGCCCGGCGTGCTGAACGGTGCGAGCGAGCTGCTGGGCGAGGTCCTCGGCGACAAGGGCGTCCACGCCCGCAGCGCCGTCGGCGTGACGGTCCTGCCGCTGGACGCCCCGGTCGAGGTCGAGATCCAGGTGGAGCTGGTCGCCGGGGCCTGATCCCTTCGGGGTGGGTTCCGCCGGGACGGGCCGGGT
>NZ_JBSGZP010000439.1:0-6340 GCF_053611065.1 Streptomyces sp. NPDC054840 | reverse complement strand
CCGGCCGGCGGCGGCCCTCAGCTGCCGGGCAGTTCGAGGTCGCTCTTGTTGAGCTCCTCGATGTTCACGTCCTTGAAGGTCAGCACCCGCACCTGCTTCACGAAGCGGGCCGGCCGGTACATGTCCCAGACCCAGGCGTCGGCCATGGAGACCTCGAAGAACACCTCTCCCTGAACCGAATGCACCTGCATCTCGTAGTCGTTCGTGAGGTAGAAACGGCGTTCCGTCTCGATCACATACTTGAACAGCCCGACGACGTCGCGGTACTCCCGATAGAGCTTCAGCTCCATCTCGGTCTCGTACTTTTCGAGGTCCTCGGCACTCATGGCATGTTCCCCTTCAGCCGTGCGTCCCCCTATTGTGCGCCAGGCCCGTGATCCCCTAAACGATTTCCGGGGCCAGGACCACCGGCTCACCCGGAGGACCGTCGTCGAGCAGCGTACGGAGCAGCTCGGCGAGTCTGGTCGGGTACACCGTCTCATGGGCCGCCAGAAGTTCCTCGGAGGTCCACCACCTCGCTCCGGTGACGCTTCGCCGTTCCAGCTCGGTGAAGCCGCTCATCTCGGTCTCGGTCCGGGTGGTCCGGGCGAGGAAGTACCACTCGTCCTGTTCCCAGCGGCGCCCGTCGAAGGGGAAGGAGCAGTAGCGGTGCCACAGCACCGGACCCAGTTCCACCTCGGTGATCCCGGTCTCCTCCGCCAGCTCGCGCAGTGCGGCCTGCTCCCGGCTCTCGGTCCCCTCCAGTCCGCCGCCGGGGGTGAACCACCAGTCGTCGGTGGGGTCGGCCGGTTCGAAGCCGTGCAGCAGCAGGATCCGGTCCTCCGGATCCAGCAGGATCACCCGCGACACTTTCCGGCGGCCGTGCCCGGCGGCCTGGTCAGCGGACACCGGCCCGCTCCTGCCGCCGTCGGCGCGCGAGGACCCGTGCGACCGGCCCGTACGCGCCCCCCAGCGCCACCAGGACGGCTCCGCCCAGCACCGCCAGCACCTGGAGCCGCAGCGGCCCGGGCCGCGAGATCCCGCCGGGCAGGGCCTCGTACGCGGCCGGCCGCTCCAGCATCGTCATGTCGGGCCAGGCCAGGGCGTCGACGCGGGCACTGACGGCCGACCGGGACACGGTCCCCTGCCCGGCCTCCTGCAGATGGGCCCGGGAGTCCAGGGAGGAGGCCCGCCGGTCGCCCAGCAGGAAGAGGTTGCCCTCGGGGACCGCCACCTCGAAGGGGGTTCCCGAGGGCGCGGCCTGTCCAGGGGGCATCGCGAGGCCGGATTCCGGCGTGCTGGTATCGGCGTACGGCTCGTCCAGCGGGACGCCGTTGACGGTCAGCTCGCCGGCCGCGCCGCAGCACTTCACGACGTCGCCGCCGATGCCCACGACCCGCTTGACCATGGGGGAGTCGCTCCACAGGGAATCGGTGAAGATGACCACGTCCCCGCGGCGCACGTCCGCGCCGTCGACGCGCTCCGCCAGCACCCGGTCCCCGGGCCGCACCGTGGGCATCATGGAATCGGTGGGGACCGTGTAGGGCCGGTAGACGACCGCCCCCCACACGAAGCCGCCCAGGAAGAGCGCAAAGCCGATGGCCACGGCGATTCCCGACAGCGCATTGCCGAGACCGCCGCGGCCATCCTTGCCACCACGTATTGCTTCTGTTCCGCCCATTGCAGCGCCCCCACACTTCGGGATCGTCGACCTGGGCGGCACCCTACCCGTCGGTACGGCCGCCGGTCAGCTTCCGCCTGCGCCACATGACCAGCGGGACGGCTCCCACGAGCCCCAGCGCGGCCGGACCGAGCCCGACCGGGGCCAGTCCGGCGGCCCCGAGACCGAGCGCGGTCGCCGCCGCCTGGTTGCCGATGCCCGGCTGGTCGAAGGTGTCCGGCACCGGCAGGGTGGACCAGCGGGGGACCGGCCACGCCACCACCACGGCCCGCCCGACGACCTTGTCCACCGGGACGAAGCCCTTGGTGGAGTCCTGCTGGTGGTAGCGGGAGTCCTCGGAGTTCTGCCGGTGGTCACCCATGACCCAGACTTTGCCCTTGGGTACGGTGATCGGGCCGAACGGGAGATCGTCGCACGCGGTGTTGCCGGGGTAGATGTACGGCTCGTCCAGCTCCTTGCCGTTGACGACGACCGGTCCCCCCTTCTTGCACTCGACCGTGTCCCCGCCGATCGCGATGACCCGCTTGATCAGGTCCTTCTCGGAGGCGTCCGGCATCAGGCCGATCTTGCTGAGCACCTGCTGGAAGAGGTTCGGCTCGGGAGTGGGCTGCCCGGACAGCCAGTCCGCGGGGTCGTGGAAGACGACGACCTCGCCGCGCTCGGGCTCGGAGCCGAACCACGGGGTCAGCTTGTCCACCAGCACCCGGTCGCCCATCTGCAGGGTGTTCTGCATCGAGGCGGACGGGATCGAGAACGCCTGGAGCAGGAACGTCTTGATCAGCAGGGCCAGCAGCAGGGCGATACCGACGAGAAGCGGGATCTCCTTCCAGAAGGACCGCTGCGCGTGCTCCTTGGCATCGCCGTCCTCCTCGGTCTCGCGCTCGACGGCGTCGTCCGGCCGCTCCTCGCCTTCGTCGCGTCCGGACCGTGCGCCTACCGCCACGTCCCCCACATCCACTCCTCACTCGCGATTGCCGCCCACGCCGAATGCGGCACGGGCCCTCCCCTCCCTTAACGAGCGGGAGTTCCCTAAGGCGCGGGAGACCGAGGACACACTATGCGAACGGCGCGCCCCGACGGCGCCGACGGCGGCGGCGTCCCTCGCGCCGCGCCTGATCGGGCACCATCCGGAAGGTCGCCGGCTGCTCCAGCCGGGTCCAGTGCCCGTAGGGCCAGGCGATCACGACGGCCTCCCCGACCACCCCGCTCTCGGGGATCGTGCCCTGGAAGCCCTCGTCGAGGTGGAAGCGGGAGTCGGACGAGTTCGCCCGGTGATCGCCCATCACGAAGAGCCGGCCCTCCGGCACCTGTACCTCGAACGTGCTGTCCGAAGGGGTGTTGCCCGGGTTCACGTAAGGCTCATCGAGGGGCGATCCGTTGACGGTGACCCGGCCCCGGCTGTCACAGCACTTGACGGTATCCCCGCCGACGCCGATGACCCGCTTGATCAGGTCCTGCTCGTCGGCCGAGGGCAGCAGGCCGATGAAGGTCAGCGCCTGCTTGATCTGCTTGACCACGATCGGGTCCTTGGGCGGACGGGCCGCCTCGCCCTTGAGCCAGCCGCCGGGGTCCTTGAACACGACGATGTCGCCGCGCTCGATCTCGGAGCCGAACCACGGCGTCAGCTTGTCCACCAGGACCCGGTCGCCGATCCGGATCGTCTGCTCCATCGAGCCCGAAGGAATGAAGAAGGCCTGCACCAGGAAGGTCTTGAGGAGCAGGGCGATGCACAGCGCCACGACCACCAGCAGCGGCACCTCGCCGGCGCGACGCGTGCGGCGGCGCCGGCGCACCTTGCGGGCCGTCCGGCGCCGTTCGGCCCGGCCGCCCTCCACCCGGCCGCCCGCCACCACCGGGGGCGGTGCGGGCTCCGGCTCGGGCTCGGGCTCGAAATCCCAGTCCCGTCCGCCCTTCGACCGTCCGCGGCTACCCATGGCCGCCGCCCAGGGAGTCCCCGCGCGAGAGCGGCCAGCCGATCCAGTCGGCCCGCCCGATCACCTTCTCCACCGGCACCATCCCCCCGCCCGGCTCCCCCAGATGGTCCCGGGAGTCCCGGGACTGGGAACGATGATCACCCATGACCCACAGGGTCCCAAGCGGTACGACGATCCGGAAAGGCACCGCCGAGGGCGCGTCGCCGGGGTGGAGGTACGGCTCCGTCAGCGGCACGCCGTTGACCGCCACCCGTCCGCCGGCGTCGCAACACACCACGTCGTCCCCGCCGACCCCCACGACCCGCTTCACGAAGTCGGTGTCGGACGGCTCGGCCAGCCCGAGCGCCGAGGCGGCGCCGTGCAGCACGGTGCCGACCGGGTTGCCGTCGGGGCGTTCCCTCACGAAGGAGCCCGTGCCGTCGAAGACCACCACGTCCCCGCGGCGCGGCTGTTCGCCGAACCGGTACGCCAGCTTGTTGACCAGCACCCGGTCCCCGACCCGGAGCGTCGGCTCCATCGAGCGGCTCGGGATCAGGAACGGCTGGACCACGAAATTGCTGAACAACAGCAGGAAGACGGTGCAGATCACACCGAGCACGCCGACGCGGCGCCAGGTCAGGGGCCCTCCCCCGGCCGTCCTCCGCCCGGCCCGGGGCAACGCAAAACGCGGCCGCCCCTCCCCCTCTGCGGGGGAAGAGTGGCCGCGCTGCGTGTGAGGTGCTTCGGTGTCCATCGGGGGGGAGCCTATCCGGCCGCCCCCGGACTCCGGGAGTTACCTCAGCGGTCGCGCTTCTCCTTGATCTTCGCGGCCTTGCCGCGGAGCTCACGGAGGTAGTACAGCTTGGCACGGCGAACGTCACCGCGGGTGACGAGCTCGATCTTCTCGAAGATCGGGGAGTGGACCGGGAAGGTACGCTCCACGCCGACGCTGAAGGAGACCTTGCGCACGGTGAAGGTCTCGGAGACACCGGCGCCCTGGCGGCGGATGACTACGCCCTTGAACTGCTGGATACGGGAGCGGTTGCCCTCGATCACGCGGACGTGCACGTTGATCGTGTCACCCGGGCGGAAGGCCGGGACGTCCGAGCGGAGCGTGGCGGCGTTGACGCCGTCGAGCAGGTGAGACATGTTCTTCGTCTGCTTTCTTCGCATGACGCCACAGGTCGCCAGTGCGGGTTTCCGTAGAGAATTCGGGAGCTGCGGGACGGGCGGACGACGGTCCCCCTGTGGCAGGGGCGCCCGCGAGCACACAGCAGCCGCCTATTCTTCCATGGCCTGGGCCCTGCGCCAAAATCGGCCGTCGGCGGACGGCTGCCAGCCCAGGACGGAGAGGATCTCCCGGTCCTTCTTGTCGAACCCGGCGGCCTCGCAGCGTTCGATCAGGTCGGGGCGGTTCTGCACGGTCCGGCGGAAGGCCTCGTCCCGGCGCCAGCGGGCGATCTTCCCGTGGTGCCCGCTGAGCAGCACCTCGGGGATGTCCCGGCCGCGCCACACCGGGGGCTTGGTGTAGACGGGCCCCTCCAGCAGGTTCGCCATCTCGCCCGGCGCGAAGGAGTCGTCGCGGTGCGACTCGGCGTTGCCGAGCACCCCGGGCAGCAGCCGGGCCACGGCCTCGGTGACCACCAGTACGGCGGCCTCGCCGCCCGCCAGCACGTAGTCGCCGATGGAGACTTCGTACACCGGCATGCGCGTGGCGTACTCGTCCATGACCCGGCGGTCGATGCCCTCGTACCGGGCCGGCGTGAAGATCAGCCACGGCCGCTCGGAGAGCTCGACGGCCAGCTCCTGGGTGAAGGGCCGGCCGCTCGGGGTGGGGACGACCATGACGGGCCCGTGCGCGCCCGCCTCGTAGCCGTCGGCCAGCGCGGAGTCCAGGGCATCGCCCCACGGCTCGGTCTTCATGACCATGCCGGGACCGCCGCCGTACGGGGTGTCGTCCACCGTGTTGTGCCGGTCGTACGTCCAGTCCCGCAGGTCGTGCACGTGTACGTCGAGCTGCCCGCGGGCGCGCGCCTTGCCGACGAGGGAGACGCTCAGCGGCTCCAGGTACTCGGGGAAGATCGTGACGACGTCGAGACGCATCAGGCGTCGTCCCCGGAGTCCGCGGCGTCCTCGTCCCGGGTCGAGACGACGACGGCGTCACGCTCGTCGATCAGCCCGGGCGGCGGGGTGATGACGCACCGCTGCTCCTCCAGGTCGATCTCGGCGACGATCTCCTCCACGAAGGGGATCATCACCTCGGAGCCGTCCGGCCGCTCGACGATGAAGAGGTCTTGCGAGGGCAGGTGGGAGATCTCGGTGATCCGGCCGATCTCGGTGCCGTCCTCCAGCACCACGTCCAGGTCCATCAGCTGGTGGTCGTAGTACTCGTCGGGCTCCTCGGGGAGCTCAGCCGGGTCCACCTCGGCGATCAGGAGGATGTTGCGCAGGGCCTCGGCTCCGGTGCGGTCCTTGACGCCCGCGAAGCGGAGGAGCAGCCGCCCGCTGTGCACGCGGCCCGTCTCGATCGTCAGCGGTCCCGCCGTCGCGGGCTCCGTCTTGAGCACGGCGCCGGGACTCAGTCGCAGCTCCGGCTCGTCGGTGCGCACCTCGACGGTGACCTCACCCTTGATGCCGTGGGCGCGGCCGATCCGCGCGACTACCAACTCCACTGTGCTCTTCCCTTACTGCGGCGTGGTTGCTCACATCAATGGTCGCTCCTGCCCGGGGGCAGAAACAGCACGGGCCGGGGCGGGCAACCAACGCC
>NZ_JBSGZP010000438.1:0-6369 GCF_053611065.1 Streptomyces sp. NPDC054840 | reverse complement strand
GCGCAAGTACGTCCAGTACGAGCCGCGGCCCTCCGCCTTGCGATGCACCACACCGGACGCCGCAACCCGGCAAACCTTCCCGGCCACAGCACTAGGCCGTCTCTTCCGGATCTTGTCGGTGTCGGACCGCCCGCGCCCGGTCAGTCGAAGACCGAGGCGCAGGTGGTCCGTTCGGCGTGGGCCGGGTCGAGGGCGTTGACCGCCTCGTGCCAGGCGATCCGGTCGGTGAGCCCGATGGCGACGTGCTCCGAGAGGTCCACGAGGCACAGGTCCTGGAGCACGACGTTGCGTACGTTCGGTCCGTCCAGGAAGGCGCTCCGGTACGGCGTCACCACCTCGTCGTACTTGGTCGCGATGACCGTGTACTTCACTCCGGGCACGGTGTCGCCGCCCTCGTTCAGCTTCTGCTGGAAGGCGGATCCGGCGATCTGGTCGGCGAGGCCCGGAGTCGCGGTGCTGATCAGGTCCTCGGCCCCGGGGAAGTACGGGAGGAGCTTGGTGAATCCGAGCAGGGTGGTGCCGTGGTTGTCGGGGGCGAGCCCGACCAGCGCGTTCACCTTCGAGGCACCGCCGAGGAACTTCAGGTAGTAGCGCGGCATCATGCCGCCCTGCGAGTGCCCGATGATGTCGGTCTTGGCGGAGCCGGTGGCGGTGAGCACCCGGTCGACGAAGACGTCGAGCTGTCCGGCGGACTTGTCGATGGGGCCGAGCCCGTTGAAGAAGGGCACGCCGGGCAGTTGACCGTAGTCGAGCGAGTAGACGCAGTACCCGCGGTGCACGAGGTACGGCGCGAGGCCGAGCCAGTTGTCGACGGAGTTGCCGAAGGTGCCGTGGACGAGCACCACGGGGCGCGGGTGCGCGGCGGACGGCTTGCAGGACCAGTTGTTCCAGCCGCTGCTGGGGGCGGACGCCGCCTGCGCTGCGCCGGTGGGGGCGACGAGTGCGGCGGCGGTGAGGGTGAGGGCGGCGAGTGGGCGGAGCAGGCGTCTCCAGGGCAGCATCGGGTGATCTCCTCGCGGGTGACTCAAGGGGATGAGTGTGGGGGTTCGTCCCGTGATCCGGATCACAAGGGGGAGCTGCTGCCGCTAAATTACGGGTGAGTAGCAACACAGGGAAGTTACGCGTCAGTAAAAACTCGCGCGCCACCCGGTCGGCTGCCTGTACTGCGGTGGACGGGTCGCCGGACGGTCGCCGGACGGTCGCCGGACGGCCCCTCAGGCGGCCAGCGTGCCGCGGGCGATGGCGTGCGGCCCGAAGCGGGCGCGGACCCGGTCCGTGACGGCCTCCAGGCGGCGGGCCTTCTCGTCCTCGGGGTCAAGGCTGAGCTGCTGTGTGGCCCGTTCGGCCGAGGTCAGGTCCTCGGCGCGCAGGGACAGCGCGCGGACCCGGGCCCGCTGCAGGCCGAGGCCCGCGTAGAGGGCGTAGGCCGTGGCGGTCAGGGCGGCCGAGTGCGCGGTGGGCTCGGCCAGGGTGCGCGTCCGGGTGAGCGTGGTGCGGTCGGCGCAGCGGACGGTGAGCGAGAGGGCACGGCAGACCTGTCCCCGGCCCTGCTCTTGTGTACGAAGCTTCGCGCCGAGCTCCTCCGTCAGCGAGAGCAGCGCCCGCCGGTGCCGTGCGGGATCCAGCTCGTCCAGGTCGAAGAGCCGCTCGGCGGCGACGGCGCGGGCGGCAGCGCCCGGCCGGACGGGAGTCCGGTCGATCCCGAGGGCGCGCTCGTGCACCTCGCGGCCGAGCCGGGCGCCGAGGATCCGCCGCAGGGCGGCGGGCGGGGCGGCGGCGACCCGGCCGACGGAATCGAGGCCGTAGGAGCACAGGGTGCGGGCGGCCTTCGGTCCGACCCCGTCGAGGGCGGTGACGGGCTTGCCCGCCAGGAACTCCCGTACGGCCGCGGGCTCCCCGGGGATCACCAGGGTCTGCCCGGGCCCAGCCTCGCGGGCCGCCGCCCGGGCCAGCATGGGGTTGCCTGCCACGCCGACGGCGGCGTCCACGCCGTACAGGGCGAGGGCCCGGACCCGGACCAGGGCGGCCAGCCGGGTGGCGTCGCAGTCGAAGTACCGCAGCGCGCCCCGGACCTCGGCGAGGACCGTGTCGGGCGGCACGGCCTGCACGGCCGGGGTGATGCCCCCGAGCAGCGCGAGCATCCCGGCGTACTCCCGGGCCCCGAGCGGCCCCCCGTCGGCGGGGTACGGGCGCAGGCACATCACGACCCGCTCGGCGGTGGTCATCCCGCGCTCCCCGGGCTGGAGTGCCACAGCTTGCGGCCGGTCGCGGGGCCGGTGCCCGGCGGCTGGAGGTCGGCCCAGGGGTTCATCTCGTAGCCCGTGGACATGCGGATCCTGCGGCCGGAACCCTGCGGGCCCTTCGCCGCCGGTTCTCCGTCGGCGCCGCCGACGCCGTCGGCCGAGCCGGTCCCCGGGGCGGCCGGCTCGGCGAGGCGGGCCGCGACCGCGTCCAGGCCGCCCGCCGCCCGCAGTTCCACCAGCTCCGCCAGGTTCCACGCCGCCGCGCCGACCACGCTCAGGCTCTGCGGGCCCCGCCGCTGCACGACACCTCGTACCAGCAGCAGGAAGGAGTGGAAGACGGTGTGCGCGCAGCGTTCGTGGCTGTCGTCGAAGAAGGCCAGGTCGACCAGGCCCGTCCCGTCGTCCAGCGTCGTGAAGATGACCCGCTTCCCGGAGCGGATCGGCGGAGTCTGGGTGGCCGCCTTGGCCCCCGCGACCAGCACGGTCTGCCCGTGCTCGGTGTCGCGCAGCCGGCGCGCCGGGATCACTCCCAGTTCGGCCAGGAAGGCGTGGTGGTCCCCCATCAGGTGCCGCGAGGCGTCCATGCCGAGGACGCCCAGCTCGGCGCTGAGCCGTTCCGCCTCGGTCAGGTCGGGCAGCCCGACGGATGCCGTGGACCGGCCTCCCTCCAGGGGGAGTTGGGGACCGCGTACGCCTGCGGCCCGCTGCGCGCCGTGCAGTTCGGACACGTGCAGCAGCAGGTCCCGCCGGTTGGCGCCGAAGGCGTCCAACGCGCCGACCTGCGCGAGCCGTTCGGCCACCGGTCGGCCCGGGTGGGCCCGGTCCCAGAAGTCGCGCAGGGAGGCGTACGGCTGTCCGGCCTCGATCCGGTCGGCCTCGGCCCCGCTGATGCCGTGGACGTCGGACAGCCCGAGCCGCAGCCCCCACACCCCCCTCTCATCGGACACCAGTTCGATACGATGGGCGGCCGCCGACCGGTTCACGTCCAGCGGCAGCACCGGCACACCCCGCCGCCGCGCGTCCGCCAGCAGCAGCCGCTTCGGGTACATCCCCGGGTCGTGGGTGAGCAGCCCGGCGTAGAAGGCCGCCGGATGATGCGCCTTCAGCCAGGCCGACTGGTAGGTGGGCACCGCGAAGGCCACCGCGTGCGCCTTGCAGAAGCCGTACGAGCCGAAGGCCTCCACGATCTCCCAGGTCCGGCCGATCACCTCCACCGGATAGCCGCGCTCGGCCGCCTTCGCCGCGAACCAGACCTTGATCCGCGGCTGCGACTGCGGGTCGGACAGCCCGCGCCGCACCCGGTCCGCCTCGTCCCGCCCGCAGCCGGTCATGACGTGCACGATCTCGATGATCTGCTCGTGGAAGACCACCACCCCGTACGTCTCGCGCAACGCGTCGGCCAGGTCCGGATGGGGGAAGCGGACCGGGGCCCGCCCGTGCCGGGCCTCGATGAAGGGACGCACCATGTCTGCGGCCACCGGTCCCGGCCGGAAGAGGGAGATGTCGACGACCAGGTCGTGGAAGGTCGTCGGCTGGAGCCGCCCCACCAGGTCCCGCTGGCCCGGCGATTCGATCTGGAAACAGCCCAGGGTCTCGGCCGAGCGGATCAGCTCGTAGGTGGCCCTGTCCCCCGGCGGCACCTGCGCCGGATCGTCCAGGTCGAGCTCCCGCCCCGTGCCGCGGCGGATCTCCGCGACCGCGTGCGCCATCGCGGACTGCATCCGCACGCCCAGCACGTCCAGCTTGAGCAGCCCGAGCTCCTCCACGTCGTCCTTGTCGAACTGGGACATGGGAAAGCCCTCGCCGCTGGTGGGCACCACCGGCGTACGGGCCAGCAGCGAGTCGTCGGAGAGCAGCACCCCGCACGGGTGCATGGCGACCCCGCGCGGCAGTGCGTCCAGCGACTCGACGAGCTCCCACAACCGGCCGTACGACTCCCCGCGTACGTCACGCAGTTCGGGGAGCTCCTCCAGCGCGGCGCGGGCGTCGCGGGCCCGGATGTGCGGAAAGGCCTTGGCGAGCCGGTCGGTCACGGCGGGGTCCATGGACAGGGCGGCGCCGACGTCGCGTATGGCATGCCGGACTCGGTAGGTCTCGGGCATGGAGACGGTGGCGACGCGCTCGGTGCCGAACCGGTCCATGATCCGCCGGTAGACCTCCAGCCGGCGGGCGGATTCCACGTCGATGTCGATGTCGGGCAGGACGCGCCGCCGCGTGGAGAGGAAGCGCTCCATCAGCAGGCCGTGGGCGACGGGGTCGGCGTGCGCGATCCCGAGCAGGTGGTTGACGAGGGAGCCGGCGCCGGATCCGCGGGCGGCCACCCGGATTCCCATCTCCCGTACGTCGTCCACCACTTGGGCGACCGTCAGGAAATATGAGGCGAAGCCGTGGTAGGCGATGATGTCGAGCTCCTGGTGCATCCGCTCCCAGTACGCGCGGTCGCCCGCGTACCCGCGCAGCACCATGCCCGCCGAGGCCCGGGAAGTGAGGACCCGCTGGGCGCTGCGGTGGGCGGCGCCGACGAGCCGGGCCTCGGGGAAGTGCACGGAACCCACGCCGAGGTCGTCCTCGGGGTCCACGGAACAGGCCTCGGCGGTACGCCGGGTCTCCGCGAGCAGGCGCCTGGCATCTGCGGGGCGCAGGCCGGCCGCCTGTGCGATCCGGTCGGCGGCCTCGGCCATGGCGGCGGGGCCCTTGAGCCAGCGCTCGCCGCTGTCGAGCGGGTACGCGGGGTTGCGGGGATCGATGGGGACCAGGCGGCGGG
This sequence comes from Streptomyces sp. NPDC054840, assembly GCF_053611065.1. Lineage (NCBI taxonomy): Bacteria > Bacillati > Actinomycetota > Actinomycetes > Kitasatosporales > Streptomycetaceae > Streptomyces > Streptomyces sp. NPDC054840. The sequence goes on along the minus strand of NZ_JBSGZP010000438.1, from coordinate 1,362 downwards.
CCGCGTCCAGGATGTCGGCGACCGGGCCCTGGCCGGGGTCGGCGTAGCGGACGGCGTTGGTCAGCACGGCCGGAACGCCCTGCTCGACGGCGAAGCCGACGGTACGGGCGGCCAGCCGGAGCGAACCGGGCCCGGTGCCGGTGCGGCCGTGATGGACGGCCTCCAGACGCAGGGAGTCGCCGTAGATCTCCCGCCAGGGTGCGAGCAGCCGGGCGGCCCGGTCGGGACGGCCCGCGGTGAGCGCCCGCCCCACCTCGGAGCCGGGCCCGAGCAGGACGAAGACTCCCTCCCCGCGCAGGGCCCCCCAGGGCACCAGCGGAACCTCGGCGGCCCCCGCGTGGGCGGCGGTGACCATCCGGCACAGCTCGGCCCACCCGGCGGCCCCGTCCCGGGCCAGGAAGACGGCCCGCGCGGCGGACTCGTCCACGAAGGCCCCGCCCTTGACGGGGGTGCGCCGCCGGTACGAAGCCTCGCCGGCCCCGTCGCCCACGGCGGATCCGGTCGGGCCCCCCGACCCGGCCGGGCCCGTCGCGGGCGAGCCGGCGGGCGAGACCGCCATGTCCACTCCGAACAACGGCCGGATGCCCGCCTGCGCGCACGCCTTCGCGAACCGCACCGCGCCCGCGAGGGTGTCGCGGTCGGTCAGGGCGAGGGCGTCCATGCCCCGCTCGGCGGCACGCTCCGCCAGCCGCTCCGGGTGTGAGCCTCCGTAGCGCATGGAGAACCCCGAAACGGTGTGCAGATGCGTAAACCCAGGCACCCGCGGCCTCCTGCTTCGCTCGAATGAACACCTCCCCCGCTCTCCACCATAGAGCAATTCGAATATTCGTGCGAAACACTTGTTCGATCACCCAGGACCACGGATCCGGCCGGTGCCCTGCGGGCGGCTCGGCGGTGTGGAGTGCGGCTTTGCGGTGCCCCTGCGGGGTGCTCGGCGGTGGGCAGTGCGGCTTTTGCCCCTGCCGGGCCGGGTGCGGGTGCGGCCCGGCTCGGTGGTGCCCCCCTGCGGGGTGCTCGGCGGGTTGTGCAGTGCGGCTCTGCCCCTGCCGGGCCGGGGCGCGGTGCGGCCGGGCTCGGCGGTGCCCCTGCGGGGTGCTCGGCGGGTTGTGCAGTGCGGCTCTGCCCCTGCCGGGCCGGGGCGCCTCAATCGCTGGCGGGGCCGGGTGCGGTGCGGGCGGCTCGGTGGTGTGCGGCGGGGCCGGACTCCGTGCCGGGTAGCCCTGCGGGCGGCTCGGTGGCGTGTCGTGCGCCCGGACTCCGTGCCGGGCTCCGCCCCGACCCCGGCGGGCCCCACGCCGCGCCGCGCCGGGACGCGGCCCGCGGGCTGACCGGTGAGGGCCTGCTCCTCCCCTACGGGCGCGC
>NZ_JBSGZP010000437.1:0-6388 GCF_053611065.1 Streptomyces sp. NPDC054840 | reverse complement strand
GCCCTCGCCACCGCGCGCATCGCCGGGATCATGGGGGCGAAGAAGACCCCCGACCTGATCCCGCTGTGCCACCCGCTGGCCGTGTCGGGCGTCACGGTGGACCTGCGGGTCGCCGACGACGCGGTCGAGATCCTCGCCACCGTGAAGACGACCGACCGCACGGGCGTCGAGATGGAGGCGCTGACCGCCGTCGCGGTCGCCGGCCTCACCGTGATCGACATGGTGAAGGCGGTCGACAAGGGCGCGGTCATCACGGACGTCCGGGTGGAGGAGAAGACCGGCGGCAAGTCCGGCGACTGGGCGCGCTCGTGAACGCCCCGCGCGGCGGCGATGTGCACAGCCACAGCCACAGCCACAGCCACGGCCACCAGGCCCCCGCCGAGGCGGTGGGGTCCCCGCAGGTGCTGGGCCGGGCCCTGGTCGTCACGGCCTCGAACCGCGCCTCGCAGGGCGTGTACGCGGACAAGGGCGGCCCGCTGCTGGCGGAGGCGCTGGAGCGGCTCGGCTTCGCCGTGGACGGCCCTCGGGTCGTCCCGGACGGCGATCCCGTGGAGCGGGCGCTGCGCGAGGGCGTGGCCGCCGGATACGAGGTCATCCTGACCACCGGCGGGACCGGGATCTCACCGACCGACCGCACCCCGGACGCCACCGCGCGGGTGCTGGACTACGAGATCCCCGGCATTCCGCAGGCCATCCGCGCCGAAGGCCTGACGAAGGTGCCGACCGCGGCCCTGTCCCGGGGCCTGGCGGGCGTGGCCGGACGCACCCTCATCGTCAACCTCCCCGGCTCGACGGGCGGGGTGCGCGACGGCCTCGCCGTCCTGGCCCGCCTCCTGCCGCACGCGGTGGACCAGATGCGGGGCGGCGACCACCCCAGACCGGCGGCACCCTCCGGGAGCACGAGCTGAACGGCCCGACCTGGCCGGTGGTCCTGTCGGACGGCGATGTCACGCTCCGGCCGATAAAGCTGCGGGACCAGAAGGCCTGGCGCGAGGTCAACCGGCGCAACCGCGACTGGCTCCGGCCGTGGGAGGCCACGATTCCGCCGCCCGCGCCGTGGGGACCGGTGGTCCAGCGGCCCACGTACCGCCAGATGGTCCGTCATCTGCGGGCGGAGGCGAACGCCGGCCGGATGCTGCCCTTCGTCATCGAGTACCAGGGCCGGCTGGTGGGCCAGCTGACGGTCGCCGGCATCACCTGGGGCTCGATGTGCGCGGGCCACATCGGCTACTGGGTGGACCGCGAGGTGGCGGGCCGCGGCGTGATGCCGACGGCGGTCGCGCTGGCCGTGGACCACTGCTTCGCGAAGGTCGGCCTGCACCGGATCGAGGTGTGCATCCGCCCCGAGAACATCCCGAGCCGGCGGGTCGTGGAGAAGCTGGGCCTGCGCGAGGAGGGGCTGCGGCCGCGCTATCTGCACATCGACGGCGCCTGGCGCGACCACCTCGTCTACGCGGTGACGGCGGAGGAGGTCCCGGAGGGGCTGCTGCGCCGCTGGCACCGGGCGCGCCGCTCGTCGTCCCCGCCGGAAAATAGGCGGGATCACCCGGAGCGCCGATAAGCGAATATCTGTTCGAATTAACGGCTCGGGGTAACCGATTCGCCCATAACCTGATCCGAAGAATCACAAAAAAAGTCCGTGATATCAGCGAGATCGCGCGACACACCGGCTCAATTGGCCGATCCCCTCGGCCGCGCCCCTCTACGGTGTGAGGTGTGAGCAGCAGCGGCCTCATCTACGCAGTCATTGTCGGGGCCTGGGCCGCCTACTTGGTGCCCATGTGGCTCCGGAGGCAGGACGAGCTGAACGAAGCCCGTCCGACGGAACGCTTCTCCACCGCCATTCGGCTGCTTTCCGGCCGGGCGGGAATGGAGCGCCGTTACGCCAAGGGGCTGCGTGAGCGCGGTGACGAGCAGGCGGAGCCCCAGCCCCACGCGGACCCGGACGCCGCGACGGAAACGGTTGATTCCGTCGACGCCGACGCCCGGGCCTTTGTCGTGCCCCCGACCAGGGCGGAGCCGAGACCGGCCGCCGTCGAGCGGGAGCAGCGCGCGGAGCGGGCGAGGCGCGAACAGCGCCTCCAGGTCCTCGCGCGCCGCCGGCGCACCACCGCGCTCCTCTTCCTGGTCTTCACCCTCGGCGCCGTCGTCGCCGCGGTGGGCGGCCTGCACTACCTGTGGGCGCCCGCCGTACCCGCCCTGCTGCTGAGCACGTACATCGTGCACCTGCGGGTCCAGGAGCGGCGGCGCTACGAGTTCACCATGGACCGGCGGCGCGCCGAGGCGGCCGCGCGGCAGCTGCGGGAGAACCGCCCCAGCCGCCGCGAGCCCGAGGCCGCGTCGGGGAGCGAACCGGACCCTGCGCCACCGGTTTCCCCGCAGGAAGCCGGACGGCGCGCACTGGTGGAGCAGACCGACCACGCCGAGTGGGTGGACCAGCAGCGCGAGCGCGAACGAGGCCCCGCCCGCGGTGACAGCTGGGAGCCGGTCCCCGTCCCGCTGCCGACGTACGTGACCGCGCCGGTGGCCCCGCGCGCCACGGGCCCGGCGGCCCCGGACGCCTGGAGCGCGACCCGCTCCAGCACGGCCGAGCCGACGGAACCCCGCCTGCGCGCCCAGCCGGCACCCCCCAAGCCGGACCCGAAGCCCCACACCACCCCGCGCCCGCGCGGCCAGGGCAGGGGACGCACCCCGCTGTTCGACCAGTACGAGGGCGAGGACCGCCCCCGCGCCGCGAACGAGTGATCGGTGACCTGCGCGGACGCTCCCGGATATCGGTTTTGGAGCACCCGCGCGGGGATGCTAATGTTTCACACGTCGCAAGGGCCTGTGGCGCAGTCTGGTAGCGCACCTCGTTCGCATCGAGGGGGTCTGGGGTTCAAATCCCCACAGGTCCACAGACGATAGTTCTTGAGTAGCTCTCAGGGACGTTGACGAGATCCCGTCCGATCGCAAGATCGGGCGGGATTTTCGTCGTTTCCGGGGTCGTTCGGGCCCCGCCGGGGCCGGCAGCTCGGCCGGCTCCGAAGGAGGACGTTGATCACGTCCGTCGGACGCGGCCGTGAGGGCGGCGAAAACGAACCGGACGGCATCGCTTTCGTCCTCCCGGCGCGGCAGCGGCCGGGGTCCGGGGCGCTCCCTGCCGGTGGTCCGCTGGATCGAGCAGGACGTCGCGTTCGTTCATGACGGCCCCCCGGAGGTGAGGCGGCGCTCGGCAGCAGTGCCGGCGCGGATCCGCATCCGACGACGTAAGGGTGTGGCCCACAGATCACCGGCCACGCCACTCTGCCGTGCGCAGCCGCTCGAACCCCAACGGATGACGAGCGGCATCGGTGCAGCGCTTGGAGGCGATCCCCAGCCGGCCCGGAAGCGGTCTTCGTCCGCCTCTGGAGTGCCTGAGGCCGGGCGAAGATACGTTCATGACGATCGGTGAGGAACGGGACAGCGGAACGGCCCAGGCATGGGCGGCGCTCGGTGGGGCGCCCGAGCTCGTCGGGCGGGTGCGCTACCGCGGGGTCGGTGACCTGGGGGAAGGGCCCCTGCCGGTGGCCGAGTTGGCGCGCGCCACCGTCGGGGTGTGCGGGCTGGCCGCGGCGGAGCTCGCCGCGGTGCGGGCCGGGGGCGGGGTGGGGGACGTGGCTTCGCCGGTGGTGGACGAGGGCGCGGTGGCCACCGCGTTCGTCAGCGAGCGGCACCTGCGGGTGGAGGGGCGGGCGCCGGTGACCTTCGCGCCGTTGTCCGGCTTCTGGCGGACGGCGGACGGCTGGGTGCGGACACACGCCAACTACCCGCACCACGAAGCCGCCTTGGTGCGGGCGCTGCGGCTGCCGTCGGCGGCTCCGGAGGCGCTACGCGCCGTGGTCGCGGGGCGGACGGCCGTCGAGGTGCAGGAGCTCGTGTACGGGGAGGGCGGACTCGCCGTCGCCGTGGCGCGGGAGTACGGGGATCCGCAGCCGCTGTTGGAGCCCGTACGGGAATCAGGGGTGCGGGGACGGACGTTCGGTGAGGCCCCTGCGGGCCGGCCCGCCACGGGGGTGCGGGTACTGGACCTGACCCGGGTCATCGCCGGGCCCGTCGCGACGCGCACGCTCGGGCTGCTGGGGGCGGACGTGCTGAGGATCGACCCGCCGGGGCTGCCGGAGGCGGACGACGCGTACGCGGACACCGGCTTCGGGAAGCGGTCGGCGCTGCTGGACCTGGCGCAGGCGGGGGACCGGGCCGTCTTCGAGGGACTGCTCGCCGAGGCGGACGTGGTGGTGACGGGCTACCGGCCGGGGGCGCTGGAACGGTACGGGTTCGGGGGGCGGGAGCTGCTGGAACGGTGGCCGGGGCTGGTGGTGGCCGAGCTGTGCGCGTGGGGGTGGCGGGCGCGGGGGCCGTGGGCGGGGCGGCGGGGGTTCGACTCGCTCGTGCAGGCGGGGTACGGGATCGCCGCCGCGTGCGGAGGCGGGGGCCCGGACGCCCCACCGGGAGTGCTGCCGGCGCAGGCGCTGGACCACGGGACGGGGTATCTGGTGGCGGCCGGTGTGCTGCGGGCGCTGGCGGAGGGGGGGGGGGGGGGGCTGCGGTTCTCCCTGGCGGGGACGGGGTCGTGGCTGGTGCGGGGGCTGTCGGGGCCCCGGCCGGCAGCTGCCGGTGCGTACTCGGCGGAGCCGTGGCTGCGGGTGACTCCGTCGGGGTACGGGGTGCTGCGGCACGCCGCCAGTCCCTTCGGGGAGTGGGGGGCGGGGCCGTCCCGGTGGGGGTCGGACCGGGCCGGCTGGCTCCCGCGGTAGGGGCGGACGCGGCGCCGCTGCGGGGGGCGCCGCCCCCCGGGGCCTCCGCGCCTCACACGCCGGCGGGGCTGGACCGGTCGGCGGGGCCGGACCGGCCGGCCGGGCCGGCGTGGTCGGCGGGGCCGGGTGGGTGCGGGGCGAGGGGCTTCGTCATGCAGCGGCTGGAGTCGTGGAAGCGGTAGTGGCCGAACTTCGCGGACAGGACGTAGCCCGAGGACAGGTACAGGGCTATCGCCTCCGGCTGCTGGTCGCCCGTTTCGAGGACCATGCGGTGACGGCCCGCCGCGCGGGCGTCCGCCTCCAGGGTCGCCAGGATGCGGCGGGCGAGGCCCAGGCCGCGGGCCTCCGGGACGACGTACATGCGCTTGAGTTCCGCGTCGCCGTCCGCGTAGCCTTCGTCGTTCTCGTCCTGCGTGCGCCAGCCGCCGCTGGCCACCGGAGCGCCCGTGGCGTCGTACGCCAGCAGGTACAGGCCCCGCGGCGGGGCGAACATCGCCGGGTCCAGGTAGGTGGCGTCGCCCTCGCCGCCGTACCGCTCCTGGTACTCCAGCTGGACCTGGTCGTTGAGCTCGACCGCGTCCGGGTGGTCGTACGGCACGGTGCGGAGGTCTATCCCGTGAGACATTCGAATATCGTACGGAACCATCCCGCTATGGTGCTGGGATGCTCACTGTGACCTCCGTGAATGTGAATGGGATCCGCGCCGCCGCCAAGAAGGGCTTCGGGGCGTGGCTCGAGGGAACCGACGCCGATGTGGTGTGCCTGCAGGAGGTACGGGCCGAGGAGGGGCAGATCCCGGAGGATCTCCGGACCCCCGCGGGCCGGCACGCCGTCTTCGCGCCGGCCGCCGTCAAGGGGCGGGCCGGGGTGGCGCTCTACACGCGGCGCGCGCCCGAGCGGGTGCAGGTCGGATTCGGCAGTGACGAGTTCGACGCGAGCGGGCGGTACCTGGAGGTCGATCTGCCGGGTGTGACCGTGGCCAGCCTCTACCTGCCCTCCGGCGAGGCCGGGACGGCGAAGCAGGACGAGAAGTACCGGTTCATGGGGGAGTTCCTGACGTACCTGGCGGCGCTGAAGGTGCGGGCCGCCGCCGACGGCCGCGAGGTCGTGGTCTGCGGTGACTGGAACATCTGCCACCAGGAGGCCGACCTCAAGAACTGGAAGACGAACCGGAAGAACGCGGGCTTCCTCCCCGAGGAGCGGGAGTGGCTCGGCAAGGTGTACGCGGACGCGGGCTACGTCGACGTGGTGCGGGACCTGCACCCGGACACCGAGGGCCCGTACTCCTGGTGGTCCTACCGCGGGCGGGCCTTCGACAACGACGCCGGCTGGCGGATCGACCTCCAGGTGGCCACCCCCGGGCTGGCGGCGAAGGCCGTGAAGGCCTTCGTGGAGCGGGCCGAGACGCACCCCGAGCGCTGGTCCGACCACGCGCCCGTGACCGTCGTCTACGAGCTGGGTGTCTGACCCGGACCTTCCGGGCCGCCCGACGCCAGTAGGCGGTCCATCGCCATCGTCAGCTCGGCCTCGACCACGCTCTTCGCGAGCGGGCGCAGCCGGGTGAGAGCGTCCGGTGCGATGTGGGCGGATATCAGCTCGGTGAAGAGCAGGGC
>NZ_JBSGZP010000436.1:0-6401 GCF_053611065.1 Streptomyces sp. NPDC054840 | reverse complement strand
GCCGAGGACACCCGGTTCACGGCGGCCTTCGCCGCCGAGATCGTGCGGCTGTTCCCCGGATGTCCGGCCGACCGGGCCGTGGCGATCGCCTCCCACGCCTCGGTGCGCGGCAGCGGCCGAGTGGGCCGGACCGCGGCCGGCCGCGCCCTCGACGAACTGGCGGTCTCCGTCGCGGTCCGGGCGGCGGTGCGGCACACCGACACCGAGTACGACGCCCTGCTGATGGCGGGGGTCCCCCGGTTCGCGGCCCGCGCCCGGCTGGCCCCGCGGATCGACGCCATCCTGGACGGGTGGCGTTCCCCGCCTTCGGGGCACGCGTCCGCGCCACCCCGGACCCGTCGGCCCGAACCGCTCAGTTGAGGCGGAAGCGGCGGTAGAGGAGTACCCCTCCGAGGAGGAGCGCGCCGCCACTGGGCAGCAGGTAACCGACGCCGTCCGACCCGGTGTGGGCGAGCGCCTCGCTGTGCCGCGGCGGGGCGGGCGGCGCCGGGCGCGGAGCCGGCGGCACGGACACGGCTGCGGGCGGGGTCACCGGCTGTTCGACGACGGGCGGCTGGACGGGCGGCTGGACGGGCTTGCCGCCCGTGGGCGCCTCGCCGTTGACGGACGTGTTGCCGTGGGAGGTGTTGCCGATGCCGACCACGCTCACCGCGTTGCCGCTGATGTTCAGCGGGAGGTCGACGGGGAGCTGGATGCCGTTGCCGGACAGCACTCCCGGAGAATCCTTTCCCTGTCCTTCCGCGACGGCCCCACCCCTGTTCCCGCCTGAGGAATTCCCGCCGTCGCCCGCCGACTCGTTGCTACAGCGGTTCCCGGAAGCCGAGTTGAGCACGCCGACCACGCTCACGGTGTTCCCGCACGCGTTCACCGGGACGTGTACCGGCAGTTGCAGGAGGTTTCCGGACAGCAGTCCTGGCGAGCCCTCGGCCCGGCCACCCGCGTCCGCGTCGGCGTGGGCGAGTCCGCCCACACCCGCGACCGCCAGGCCGCCTCCCGCAACCATCGCCGCGATCAAGCCATTCCGACGACTGTGACGCATCAGTTTCCCTGCCTTCCGGAAAGTTCGCGGGCAATGTCCCCGCACCGGAAACAACGCTCCGACCCCCTTCGGGTTATAGAGACGGTAGGCATTTCACTCAATCGTGTACTGGGTACTGGGTACTTCATGACCCATCGCCCGCTGCTCCTCCTCGACGTGGACGGCCCCCTCAACCCGTTCCGCTCCGCCCTGGCCGGATTGCGCGGATACCGGAGCCACCGGATGTGGCCCGACGTCTGGCTCTCCTACCGCGATCCGGAGTCCCGCCAGGCCCGGCGCGGCGCCCGCGTGCGCCTGCACCCCTCCCACGGAGCCCGGCTGCTGGCCCTGCCCTTCGAACTCACCTGGGCCACCGCCTGGACGCATCAGGCGAACACGATGATCTCCCCGCACATCGGGCTGCCGGGTGACCTCGGCGTCGTCGAGTGGCCCGCACTCTTCGCCGACGACCCCGACGGCCTCTCGTGGAAGACCCGCCACCTCCGCGACTGGGCGGCCGGCCGGCCCTTCGCCTGGGTCGACGACATGATCACCCCGCGCGACCGCGCCTGGGTCGCCGAACACCATCCGGCCCCGGCCCTCCTGCTGCGCATCCACCCGCGTCACGGACTCCGCGACCGCGACTTCGCCACCCTGACCCGCTGGGCGGAGGGCATCACCCCAGCAGCGCGCTGACGGGGTCCGGGGAGGGGTGGCCCACGGGCCACCAGTCCTGGTCACCGTGGCGGTCCTCGTAGCAGTACCAGAGGCCCTCACGGCCGAGACGGAGCTGGCGGGTGCGGATCGTCAGGCGGTTGCGGTCGGGGCGGAAGGAGCCTTGGCCGGCGGCGAGCAGGGCCGGGCGGGCCCGGTCGAAGGGGCCCGCCGGCGGATCCCAGGGCTCTTCGAGGGCGTCGAGGGCCGGACGCCCGCCCTGGCGCCAGGCCGCGGCGGCCCGGGCGAGATCGGTGGTGGTGCGGCCGGTGGCGCGGGCCAGCTCTCGGTACAAGGTGCGGGCCGCGCCGGTCAGTCCCGCCGTGGGGTGCGCGGACGCCAGCCGGACGGCGTCCTGCCACACGGTGAGCCCGGCGATCGGATCCTCGCCGGTGGCGAGTAGGGCCAAGGCGCGGGCGGCCGCGTCGGAGGCGAGCTGGTCGAGGACCAGGGGGTCCGGCGCCGCAGGGTCGGCCGGGTAGGCGGGCGGAAGGCCCACGGCGGCGGGCACGGGGAGCGGCGCGGGCAGCAGCGGCAGGCTGGTGCGGGCGAGCGCCGACCGGGCCGGAACGCCGGGGAAGCCGGGCGTCGTGTCCGGCTGTTCACGCGCGGCGTGGGCGGCATTGCGGCGGGTGAGCTCGTCGAGCAGCTCCCGCTCACCGCGGCCGCGCAGGAGCAGCAGGACGAAGGGGTCCTCGTCCAGGAGGCGTGCCGCCCGATAGCAGAGGGCCGCCGCGTGCTTGCACGGCGGGCGCCCGAAATCCGGGCAGGAGCAGTGCGGGACAAGCTCGCCCACGCCGGGCAGGACAGCCCCCGCGAGCGACTGCGGAACCTCCCCTTCCAGCAGGGCGGCGAGCGCCGCGGGGTCGACGGCGACCGTCTCCAGCAGGTCGTTCCACTGCGGGTCCGCGAAGGCGGGCAGGGTCAGCTCGGTGCGGTACGGGCGGGGCCGGCTGCCCCGGACGTACGCCACGATCCGGCCCGGGGTGACGGTGACCGCGTCGACGTGCCCGCCCTCGGCGTACGTACGCCCCCGGGCCAGGCGGGCCGCGTCGCGGGAGGCCTCCTCCAGGGCCGACACCCAGGCCCGGCCCCACCAGCTGACCGCCTCGGCCCCGGCGGGCACGGTCTCGAAGGTGCGGCGGCGGTCGTCCCGCGCGGTGATCATCCGGGCCTCCGCAGGGAGACGAGGTCGGCCAGCTCACGGTCGGTCAGCTCGGTCAGCGCCGACTCGCCGGAGCCGAGGACGGCGTCCGCCAGAGCCCGCTTCGCCTCCAGCATCTCGGCGATCCGGTCCTCGACGGTGCCTTCGGCGATGATGCGGTGGACCTGGACGGGCTGGGTCTGGCCGATGCGGTAGGCGCGGTCGGTGGCCTGTTCCTCGACGGCCGGGTTCCACCAGCGGTCGAAGTGGATGACGTGCCCGGCCCGGGTGAGGTTCAGCCCGGTGCCCGCCGCCTTCAGGGACAGCAGGAAGACGGGGACCTCGCCCGCCTGGAACCGGTCGACGAGCTCCTCGCGGCGCGGCACCGGCGTCCCCCCGTGCAGCAGCTGCGAGCTGATCCCGCGGGCCTGCAGGTGCCGTTCGATCAGGCGGGCCATCGTCACGTACTGGGTGAAGACCAGCGCCGCGCCGCCCTCCGCCAGGATCGTGTCCAGCAGTTCGTCCAGCAGGGCCAGTTTCCCCGAGCGGTGGGGAATCCGGGGCTGCTCCTCCTTCAGGTACTGCGCGGGGTGGTTGCAGATCTGCTTGAGCGAGGCCAGCAACTTCATGATCATGCCGCGTCGTTCCATGCCCTCGCTCGACTCGATCACGGCCATCGCCTCGTCCACCGCCGCCTGGTAGAGGGAGGCCTGCTCACGGGTGAGGGAGACCGGATGGTCGGTCTCCGTCTTCGGCGGCAGCTCGGGCGCGATCCCGGGGTCGGACTTCTTGCGGCGCAGCAGGAACGGCCGGACGAGCGCGGACAGCCGGGCGACCGCCGCCTCGTTGCCTCCGTCCTCCTCGCTCTGGTGCTCCACCGGGCGGGCGTGGCGGGCCCGGAAGGCGGTGAGCGGGCCAAGCAGCCCCGGCGTGGTCCAGTCGAGCAGCGCCCACAGCTCGGAGAGGTTGTTCTCCACCGGGGTGCCGGTCAGCGCCACCCTGGCCGGCGCCGGCACCGTGCGCAGCGCCTTCGCGGTCGCCGAATGCGGGTTCTTGACGTGCTGCGCCTCATCGGCGACGACCATGCCCCAGCTCTGTTCGGCGAGCAGGGCGGCGCTGGCGCGCATCGTCCCGTATGTGGTGAGGACGAACCCGCCCGCGCAGGACGTCAGGTCCTCGGTGCTGCGGCTGTTGCCGTGGAAGCGGCGCACGGGCGTGCCGGGGGCGAACTTCTCGATCTCCCGCTGCCAGTTGCCGAGGAGGGACGCGGGGCACACCACGAGGGTGGGTTCCGGCCGGTCCCGGTGCAGGTGCAGCGCGATCAGCGTGACGGTCTTGCCGAGGCCCATGTCGTCGGCCAGGCAGCCGCCGAGACCGAGGGAGGTCATCAGGTCCAGCCAGGCCAGGCCGCGCGCCTGGTAGTCGCGCAGGGTCGCCTTGAGGGCGGGGGGCTGCGGCAGCGGTGCCTGCTCCCCCGTCAGCCGGTCCCGCAGGGCGGCCAGCGCGCCCACCGGCACCGCCTCGACCGTCGCGCCGTCGATCTCGGCGGTCCCCGTCAGTACGGTGGCCAGCGCGTCGACCGGGTCCAGGACGCCCAGCTCCCGCTTGCGCGCCTTGCGCACCAGCTCCGGGTCGACCCTCACCCACCGGTCGCGCAGCCTGACGACGGGCCGGTGCGCCTGGGCCAGCGCGTCCATCTCCCCCGGGGTGAGCCGGTCGCCGCCCAGCGCCAGCTCCCAGGAGAAGGCGAAGAGGTGCTCGGCGTCGAAGAAGGCGGTCCCGTCGGTCGCCGAACCGGGCGCGGTGGACCGGACGACGGCGGTCGCCGACAGCGTACGAGCCAGCTCGCGAGGCCAGTGGACCAGGACTCCGGCGGCCGCGAGTCGGCTCGCGGCCACCCCCAGCAGGTCCTCCAGCTCCGGGTCGGACAGGGCCAGGGCATCGGGCACGGGCTGGTCCAGCAGGCGCAGCAGCGGCGGCCAGACCCGAGCGGCCCGGCGCAGCGCGAGCACGGCGTCGATCCGGGCACGCGGGCCGAACCCGGCCGCCGCCGTGCCCGCCCACAGGTGCCCGGCGTCGGTGACCAGGGTCGGATCGGCGAGGCTGTGCACCTGGACGACGGCGGCCCCGGCACGCCGGGTGTCGGCCTCCTCGGCCTCGTCGAAGAGCCGGAACGAGGACAGGTCCAGCCGGAGCGAGATCCCGACGCCGGTGTCGGAGCCGGCCGCGACCTGCGCGGCCCAGTCCTGTATCCCGGGCACCCGCTGCGGCTCCCGCGCGGCGAACGGCCGTCCGGCGGCCACGGCCGCGGCCGGGGTGCGGGGCAGGCCGTCGGCGACGGCGTCGAGGAACGCGCGGACCAGTGCCTCCGGTTCGGGCAGCTGCAGCGGGCGGCGCCCTACCAGGGGCGTCGCGTATCCCTGGTAGGGCAGCGCGGCGGCGACCGCGCGGAGGTGGTCGATGTCGGCGGCGTCCAGCGGCCCGGCACGCCAGGCGTCGATGCCTTCGGGGGTGAGTCCGGGGAGGAGCCGGCCACGGGCGGCGAGGGTGAGCGCCTGCCGGGCGGCGGTTCCCCAGGCGCGGGTGGCGGGATGCGCGGCGGGGCTGTGGGGCGCCTGCGCGAGCAGGGGCAGGGCGGAGGCGACGGAGAAGGTCACCGCGGGCACGGTCCGGCTGCGGACCCCGTCGCCGTGCGGGCGTACGACGGTGAGCGGTGCCGACGTGCCCGCCTCGGGCAGGGCGTCCCCGTCCGGCGCCCAGAAGGCGACCCGCCCCTCGCGGGGGACGGCGGCGGGCAGGAAGACCGCGGCGTGCCGCAGCAGTGCGGTGGCCTGCGGCGGCAAGGAGCGGTGCGCCTGCGGCTGCCGCTGCGGCTGCGGTGTCATGGCGTGTCCCCCTCCCCGTCTCCCCGTCGATGGCCTGGTGAAACTGCCGGTCCCCTCTGCCGACGAGTCTAGGCGCCACCACCGACAACACCCTCTGACCTGCGGTTCAGCGGGCCCAGCGGCCCTGCTCCAGCGCGTACCCGTACACCGGCCGACCGGTGGCGGCGCTCGTGCGCAGCGGCCGCCCGCCATCGTCGATACGGAGGGTGCCCGACCCGGACGGGCCGGTCCACCGGAGGTCCAGGGACCAGTCGCAGTCGCATCCCGTGGTGGCCGCCTCCACCCGCAGGACGACCGGCTCGGACGCCGAGACGCGCAGGGGGAAGGCGGGGGCGGGCAGTGGGTTGCCGCCGTCGTTCCCGGCGACGGGCCGGGCCAGCGGGCGCGGCGCGTCCAGATTCACGGCGAACGCGGCGGGGGTGAGCCCGCCGCCGCAGCCCTGCGACATCTGGTAGACGGTCCAGGCCGGCGGCTTGCGGCGGGCGGCCACCCGTACCTCCAGGTCCTCCAGGACGACGGCGCCCCCGTCCGTGCCGTGCAGGGTCACCTCCACGATCTGCGACCCGGCGTGCACGGCGCCCTGCGCCGACGCCCAGGCCGCCGCGTCAGCCTACACGGGCGGCGGGGGGACCGATCCGGG
>NZ_JBSGZP010000435.1:0-6414 GCF_053611065.1 Streptomyces sp. NPDC054840 | reverse complement strand
GTCGCGGCCTTCGCCGTGTCGGGGCGAGCCGGACTCAGTGGAAGAAGTGCCGGGTCCCGGTGAAGTACATGGTCACACCGGCCTTCTTCGCGGCCTCGACGACCAGCTCGTCACGGACCGAACCGCCCGGCTGGACCACGGCCTTGATGCCCGCGGCCGTCAGGATCTCCAGCCCGTCCGGGAACGGGAAGAAGGCGTCGGAGGCCGCGTACGAGCCCTGCGCGCGCTCGGCCCCCGCCCGCTCGACGGCCAGCTTCGCCGAGTCGACACGGTTGACCTGGCCCATGCCGACGCCGACCGAGGCGCCGTCCTTCGCGAGCAGGATCGCGTTGGACTTGACGGCCCGGCAGGCCTTCCACGCGAAGGCCAGCTCGGCGAGTTCCGCCGGGGACAGGGCGTCGCCGGTGGCCAGGGTCCAGGCGGCCGGGTCGTCGCCCTCGGCCTGGAAGACGTCCGACTGCTGGAGCAGCACGCCGCCGGAGACGGGCTTGAGGTCGCCCGGCTGGTGCGGGTGCCCGTCCACCTTCAGGACGCGGATGTTCTTCTTCCTGGCCAGGATCTCGACCGCGCCGTCCTCGTAGGCGGGGGCGGCGATGACCTCGGTGAAGATCTCCGCGACCTGCTCAGCGAGCTCGACGGTCACCGGGCGGTTGACGGCGATGACGCCGCCGAAGGCCGACAGCGGGTCGCAGGCGTGCGCCTTGCGGTGGGCCGCGGCGACGTCCGTGTCGACCGCGATACCGCACGGGTTGGCATGCTTGATGATCGCGACACAGGGCTCTTCGTGGTCGTAGGCGGCGCGGCGCGCGGCCTCGGTGTCCACGTAGTTGTTGAAGGACATCTCCTTGCCGTGCAGCTGCTCCGCGTTGGCGAGTCCGCCCGGCTGTCCGTCCGTGTAGAGGGCGGCGGCCTGGTGCGGGTTCTCGCCGTAGCGCAGGGTCGACTTGCGCTCCCAGGCGCCGGCCAGGAACTCGGGCAGGACCGCCTCGGGCTCCGGGGCGTACGCGTTCGTGAACCAGGAGGCCACGGCCACGTCGTAGGCGGCGGTGTGCTGGAAGGCCTCGGCCGCGAGCCTCTTGCGGGCGGTGAGGTCGAAGCCGCCGCCCTGGGCCGCCGCGATGACGTCGGCGTAGCGGGCCGGACTGGTGACGACCGCGACCGAGGGGTGGTTCTTGGCGGCGGCACGGACCATCGACGGGCCGCCGATGTCGATCTGCTCCACACACTCGTCGGGGGTGGCGCCCGACCGGACGGTCGCCAGGAAGGGATAGAGGTTGACGATCACCAGGTCGAAGGGCTCGACGCCCAGCTCGGCGAGCTGGTTGCGGTGGTCCTCCAGGCGCAGGTCGGCGAGGATGCCGGCGTGCACGCGCGGGTGCAGGGTCTTGACCCGGCCGTCCAGGCACTCGGGGAAACCGGTCAGCTCCTCCACCTTGGTGACGGGCACCCCGGCGGCGGCGATCTTGGAGGCGGTGGAGCCGGTGGAGACGAGCGCCACCCCCGCCTCGTGCAGCCCGCGGGCCAGCTCTTCCAGTCCCGTCTTGTCGTAGACACTGACGAGCGCACGCCTGATCGGCCGCTGGGTCGTGGTCGGGTCGTTGCTCTCTACGGCGGTCACTGGATTGTTACCTTTCGTCCCTCAATGCGGTAGCCGTGCCGGGCCAGACGCCCCACGACATCGACGAGCAGCTGGCGCTC
The DNA here is from genome assembly GCF_053611065.1 of Streptomyces sp. NPDC054840. Classification (NCBI taxonomy): domain Bacteria; kingdom Bacillati; phylum Actinomycetota; class Actinomycetes; order Kitasatosporales; family Streptomycetaceae; genus Streptomyces; species Streptomyces sp. NPDC054840. The sequence goes on along the minus strand of NZ_JBSGZP010000435.1, from coordinate 4,716 downwards.
GACTTCCTTGATGCGCTCATGGAGAGCGGCTTCGTCTTCCTCGTCCCGCACCTCGACCACACCCTGGGCGATGATCGGACCGGTGTCCACGCCGCTGTCCACGAAGTGGACCGTGCAGCCGGTGACCTTCGCCCCGTAGGCGAGGGCGTCCCGTACACCGTGTGCGCCGGGGAAGGCCGGGAGGAGGGCGGGGTGGGTGTTGATGAACCGGCCGCCGAAGCGGTCGATGAACACCTGGCCCACGATCTTCATGAATCCGGCGGACACGACGAGGTCCGGCGCGTACGCGTCGGTCGCCTCGGTGAGGGCGACATCCCACTCCGCGCGGCTGCCGTAGCTCTTGACCGGGCAGACGAAGGTGGGAATCCCCGCCTTCTCCGCCCGCTCCAGGCCGGCGATGTTCTCGCGGTCGGCCCCCACGGCGACGACTTCGGCGCCGAAGCCCTCGGATCCGCCGGGGTGGGCGTCGATGGCATCGAGCAGGGCCTGGAGGTTGGTGCCGGAACCGGAGACCAGCACGACCAGGCGGGAGGCGGCCATGGGAGGCCCTTTCTCGCGTGATTGCGGTGTTCGTCTTGTGTGGTCATACGAAACTTCGGGGTACCGGTATATGGGGAACCATACGAAGCCACCGACCGCCTGCAACGATACCGGTACACCGGACAGCCCCCGAGGGACGGGGGGACGGCCGGGCGGTAGCGTCTGCGTACAAGCCGCAAACTGGCCTCACCTCGCCACGACGTCCCGCGACGTCCATGACACAGGGGAAGAAACACACCCGATGCCGGACCGCCGTCAGCCCGACTCCCCCACCGACGACAACCCCTTCGCGGCTCCGCCGGAAGGCCGGCCCGACCAGCCGTGGCAGCCGCGCAGCGGCGGTGGTGGCGACGACGACGGTGACGGCCCGAAGGATTCGGACGGCCGGCGGGGTCCGGCGCGCTGGGACCCGACGGACCCGGTCCAGCGCCGCGCCCGCTACGCGCTGCTGGCCGGCATGTGGGGCTTCTTCTTCGGGATCTTCGGGATCCCGTCGGTCGGACTGCTGCTCGGGGCACTCGCCCTGTACTGGGGAGTCAGCGCACTGCGCGGCAAGCCCGCACCGGCGACCGCCGAGGGCGCTCCCGCGGCACCGGCCGGCCTGGACGCCCTTGGCCCGGCGGCCCGGCCGCAGCGCACCGCGGCGGTGAGCGGCCTGGTCACGGCCTCGCTGGCAATCCTGCTGGCGTTCAGCTCGTACGCGCTGCAGCTCGCCTACAAGGACTTCTACGTCTGCCGCGACGACGCCCTCACCAAGTCGGCGGAACTCCAGTGCAACACCCTCCTCCCGGACAACCTGGTGGGCGACGTCCTGAAGGTCCGCCAGTAGAACGGGCGCGGCCCCTTCCGGGCAGTCGCTCCTTCCGGGCCGGCCGGCCCTCGCGGCCGTGCCGGCGTTCGAGGCGCGGGCGCCGGGGGCGGAGCACCCGCTGCGGCGCCGCCCGCCCCCACCCGAACGGCCTACTCCGGTGGCGGCTTCCGCCGGGCCAGCACGCGCGCCCCCACCACCGGCGGAGCCAACGGCGCCGACACCGGCTCGACCGGCTCGACCGGCTCGGCCAGCTCGGCCAGCTCGACCGGCTCGACCGGCTCGACCGGCTCGACCGGCTCGACCGGCTCGACCGGCTCGACCGGCTCGACCGGCTCGGCCGGCCTCGGCGCCAGCAGGCCCGGATCCAGATCCAGATCCAGTCCGGACACCACCGTCACGGCCCGCCGCCCCCGCACCGCCGGAACCGCCGGAGGCACGGGCACGGGCGCGGGCGCGGGCACAGCCGCCGACGGCACGGCCAGGTCCGGAACCAGCGCCCCCGCAGCCTTCCGCAGCGCCGCCCACCGGATCTCCCGCACCCCGCTGTCGTGCCACCCGTCGCCTACGGTCGGCGCTTCGTCGCCATCCGGAGCGCCCGGCCCGATGGCCGGGCGGGTCCGCCACGCGTGCACCGCCACCGCGACCGGCACGGCCAGTACCGCCGTCCAGGCGAAGGCCGCCACGCCGGTGGCCCACCACACCGGCCCGAATGCCGACAGCCGCCGCGAGCCCAGCGGCCCCGCCGAGGCAGCCGCGAGCCCGGTCATCGTCAGGCCGCACACCACCGCACCGAGGGCCGCCGTGAGCGCCGTCTCCCCGTACGAGACCTCGCGCGCCCGGCGTACCGCGAACCAGCCCACCGCGAGCCCGGCGACCACCGGCACTCCGGCGACGGCCCAGGTCAGCGGGGTTCCGGGCCCCTCGGCCGGGAGCGCCGCCAGCAGCGGGAAGTGGGGCAGTCCGGGCGCGCCGGGGAAGCCGAGGGGGGTGGCCGTCACGTCGGCGCCCAGGGCGAAGCCGGGCCCGAGGGCGTAGGCCGCGCCCCAGACCATGGCGTTGGGGATCAGGGTGAGGGCGAGCAGCAGGACGGCGAAGCGGCCCGACCACACCCCGGTCAGCGACAGGAAGGAGTCCTGGACCTCGGCGCCGTGCCAGGCGAGCGAGGCTCCGACGACGAGCGCGCCGCCGCCCAGGAGTACCAGGGCACCGCCCGCGCCCGCCCGGAGCGCAAGCGCGTAACGGGGGCGCACAACAGCCTTCCGCATGCCCCCTGGTAGCCAGGACGGCAGCGGCCCGAGCGGACGCCCCCTGGCTCCCCAGACCCCGCCGGCGGCAGCGAGGACGGCCACCAGCGGGATGTGCCAGGCCGCGCTGATGGGGTCGGCCGACATGGGGCCGCCGGCGGCGTACACCGTGACGAGGGCCCCGACGGCGAGATATCCGCAGAGCACGGCCGAGAACACGGCTCCGGCGGGCAGCACCTCGTCGTCCTCCTCGGCGGCGCTCCCCAGCCGGGCGGCCCGCCGCATGAGCAGTACGGGCAGCGCGACGAGGAGCAGGGGCGTCATTCCGACGGGCGCGGGGACGCCGGACAGGGTGTCGTAGCGCACCAGCTCCGTCCCATGGGCGAGCAGCCACAGCCCGGCGGCCAGGTGCAGGGCCCCGCCGGGGCCGCTGTCGGGGTAGGGGGAGCTGATCCACAGCACGATGACGAGCACGGCGAGGAAGCCGAGCCCGAGTCCGGCCGCCACGGCGCCGCCCACGACGCATGCGGCGGCGGCCGGTGAACGGCGCCGCACGCCGGCTCGCGGGGCCGCTGACAACGGGGTCCCGCGTTCGGTCACTTGGGTCACCCCGCCATGGTGCCAACGACACGCGCTATGGACGGGTAACAGGCGAATGTCCGTGGTGTCGCTCAATATACGCTTATGTACTTTTTCGCCCAGAACTGCCGGTTTGCGGGGAGTGTGGCATGACACGAAGCGTCGAGACGACCTCCCCAGAGGACTCGGAGCTGAGCCTGCCCGCCCCCAAGGAGCGCCGCAGACTGCGCGAGGCGGCGCAACTGACGCACGATGAGGTCGCCGCGGCCGTGGGCGTCACCGCGGCGACCGTCCGCTCGTGGGAATCGGGCCGCACGGCCCCCCGCGGGCGCAAGCGCGAGCTGTACACGCAGTTCCTGGCGCGCCTTGCCGCCCAGCGGCAGGACGGTGCTCCCGCCGGGGCGTCCGAGGACGCGAAGACGGCCAGGGCGGTGGAGGAACCAGCCGCGGACCCACCGGCCCCGGACGCGCCGGGGGTGGAGGAACCAGCCGCGGACCCACCTGCCCCGGAGGCGCCGACGGCGGACAGGCCGACCGCGGAGGACCCCGCCGCGGACAAGCCGACCCCCGACGCGCCGCCCGCCGACACGCCGACTCCCGACGCGCCGACCCCGGACGCGCCGACCCCGGACGCGCCGACCCCCGACGCACGGACCGGGCCCGACCAGCTCTCCGCCGAGTCCCCCGCAAGGGTCCCGGTGCCGGGCCCGGCCGAGGCCTTCGACGCCCTCTACGCCCATGCCGCCCGCGACCTCGCCCGGCAGGCCTACCTGCTCACCGGCCGTCGGGCGCTCGCCCTGGAGGCCGTGGAGAAGGCGTTCGTGCAGGCCTGGGACCGGTGGCCCGAGGTGGCCGCCGACCCGGACCCGGTGGGCTGGGTGCGCGCGATCGTGTACGAGTACGCGCTCTCGCCCTGGCAACGCTTCCGCCGCGCCCACCGCCATCTCGACAAGCCGCCCCCCGAGCCCGCCGACCGGATCCTGCTCGACGCCCTGCTCTCGCTGTCCCCCGCGAACCGCCGTACCGTCCTGCTCTACGACGGCGTCGGCCTCGACCTCCCCGACACCGCCGCCGAGACCGAGGCGACCACACCCACCGCGGGCATCCGGCTCGTGCACGCGCACGCCGACCTCGCCGACCGGATCCCCGAACTGGCCGACGTACCGCTCGAAAAGCAGTCCGCGCTGCTGCGCGACCTGTTCACCGCGTTGCTACCGGCCGTCGACCTCGAACCGCGCCCGGCGTCCGCCGTCCGCGGCGGCGGCGAGCGGCGCACCCGGCTGTGGACCCGCGCGACCCTCAGCCTGACAGCGATGATCGCCGTCTCGACGGCCTACACGCTCATGACCGCGCCCACCCACTACGAGCCCCCACTGGCACCCGGCGAGAGCGTCTCCGGGGTCCCCCCGCTCGCCGGCCCCCAGCAGCTCACCGAGCACGGCAAACAGCTCCACGACAAGCTGCTCGCCGACCCGGAGGCCGGACCGGCGCGGATCGCCCCGCGCATCGGATGAGAGACGGGCGTGGCCCGCACCCCCTGGG
>NZ_JBSGZP010000434.1:0-6423 GCF_053611065.1 Streptomyces sp. NPDC054840 | reverse complement strand
GCCGCTGTTCCGGGGGATCGCGCCCCTCCCGCATGTGGGACCGCTCATTCCCGTGCGGGACCGCTCACTCCCTTGGTGGCAGCTTCGGACGGCGCCGGTCCGGTACGTCCGTGTAGCCGGGCGGCACCGCGGCCGGGTCCTGTTCCAGCAGTTCCAGCGCCAGGTGCACGGCGTCGTCCAGTTGGGCGTGCCGCCCCTCCGCCCAGTCGAGGGGAGTGCGCTGGATCTCCAGGTCCGGCTCCACGCCGTGGTTCTCCACCGACCAGCCGTACTCCGGGAACCAGGCGGCGTTCATCGGCACCGTGATCACCGTGCCGTCCCCGAGGGTATGGCGGCCGGTCATGCCGACCACCCCGCCCCAGGTGCGCAGGCCCACCACCGGCCCCAGGCCCAGCAGTTTGAAGGCCGCGGTGATCATGTCCCCGTCCGAGGAGGTCGCCTCGTCGGCCAGCGCCACGATCGGACCCCGTGGCGCGTTGGAGGCGTACGAGACCGGCTGGGCGTTGCGCGTCAGGTCCCAGCCGAGGATGGAACGGGTCAGCTTCTCCACCACCAGCTCGCTGATGTGCCCGCCCGCGTTGCCGCGTACGTCCACGATCAGCGCGGGCCGGGACATCTCCATCCGCAGGTCGCGGTTGAACTGGGCCCAGCCCGAGCCGCCCATGTCGGGGATGTGGAGGTAACCGCACCGGCCGCCGCTGATCTCCCGGACCGCCTCGCGCCGCTTGGACACCCAGTCCTGGTAGCGCAGCGGCCGTTCGTCGATCAGCGGCACGATGGCGACCCGGCGGGCCCGGCCCTCGCCCGCCGCCGGCTGGAAGGTCAGCTCCACCGTGGTTCCGCCCGCCGCCGCCAGCAGCGGGTAGGGCCCGGCGATCGGGTCCACCGGACGGCCGTCCACGTGGGTGAGCACGGCGCCCTCCCGGATACCGGTGCCGGCCAGCGGGGAGCGGGCCTTGGAGTCCGAGGACTCGCCGGGGAGGATCCGGCTGACCACCCATTCCCCGTCCCGGGGGAAGAGGTTGGCGCCGAGCAGTCCGATGGCCCGCTGGTAGTGCGGGGGGCCTTCGTTGCGGCGCGCGGGGGAGACGTAGGCGTGCGAGGTGCCGAGTTCGCCGAGGACCTCGCGCAGCAGGTCGGCGAACTCGTCGGGGGAGGCGACCCGTTCGACCATGGAGCGGTACTGGGCCAGCACGCCGTCCCAGTCGATGCCGCACATCTTCGGCTCCCAGAAGTACGCGCGGATGATCCGCCCGGCCTCCTCGTAGGCCTGGCGCCACTCGGCCGCGGGGTCCACCTCGTGCAGGATGCGCCGCAGGTCCAGGTAGACGGTCGAATCGCTGTCGCCCGACTCGGTCGCCGGGACGGCGCGCAGGTCGCCGTCGTCGTTGATCACGAGCCGGGTGCCGTCGCCGCTGACCGCGAACCAGTCCAGCCCCGAGGCCAGTTCGGTCTTGCGGGCCTTGGTGAGGTCGAAGTGCTCCAGCGTCGGCTTGCCGCTGATGTCGGCCGGGTTGGCGAAGGTCTCGCCGAGCGCGCCCGAGATCGGCCAGCGCAGCCACACCAGCCCGCCGCCGTGCACCGGGTACAGGGCCGAGTACTTGGACGCGGTCACCGGGAACGGGGTGACGCGGCTCTCCAGACCTTCGACCTCCACGGTCACGGCGCCGTCGCCGTCGCCCGCGTCGCCCTCCGCCAGGTCCAGTCCGCCGGCCGCGGGCCGGCCCTCGGCGGAGAGCGCGAAGGGCGAGGGGGTCGCGGAGTTCAGCGGCACCAGGTACGGGCGGCAGCCCAGCGGGAAGGACAGGTCGCCGGTGTGCACGTCGTAGACCGGGTCGAAACCGCGCCAGGACAGGAAGGCCAGGTAGCGCCCGTCCCGGGTGAAGACCGGATTCTCGTCCTCGAAGCGGCCGTTGGTGACGTCGACGACGACGCGGGCGCCGGGGCCGGAGATGCGGGCCATCTTGATCTGCCGCAGCGAGCGCCCGATGCCCGGATGCGACCAGGTCAGCCACGCCCCGTCGGGGGAGAAGGCCAGGTCGGTGACGGGGCCGTTGATGGACCGGATCAGCTCGGTGACCTCGCCGTCGGACTCCTCGGTGGCGTCGATGAGCAGAAGCCGGCCGTCGTGGGAGGCGATGGCGAGCCGCTCGCCTTCCGGGTCCGAGAGCAGCTCGGTGACCCGCCCCAGCTCGCCCGAGGCCAGCCGGCGCGGCTCCCGTTCCCCGGAGGCCCGCGGCAGGTAGGCGATCTCGATCGCGTCCTCGCCCTCGGCGTCGGTGACGTAGGCGACCTGTCCGCCGCTGCCGAGCATCTCCGGCAGCCGTACCCGCACGCCCGGGGTGTCGGCGATGGTGCGCGCCGGGCCGTCGCGGTGAGTCAGCCAGTAGAGGCTGCCGCGCACCACGACCGCGCTGGCGCGCCCGGTGGCGTCCACGGAGAGCGAGTCGACGTGGCTGGCGGCCGGTACCTGGTACGTACGCCGGCCCGCGCGCGGGCCGGCGAGGCGGACGTCGAGCTTGCGCGGGACGGCGTCCCGCGCAAGGGACTCGACGAGCCAGAGGTCGCCCGCGCACTGGTAGACGACGCGGGAACCGTCGCTGGAGGCGTGCCGGGCGTAGAACTCGTCGTGATCGGTGTGGCGGCGCAGATCGGTGCCGTCGGGCAGGCAGGAGTACAGGTTGCCGATGCCCTCGTGGTCGGAGAGGAAGGCGATCCTGCCGTCCACGAACATCGGGGAGTCGAGGTGGCCCTCGACGTCCTCCAGCAGCCGCTGCCCGTGCAGCCACAGCCGGCCGGTGGCGCCGCCTCGGTAGCGCTTCCAGGCGGCGGGCTCGTGCGGGGGCTTGCCGGTGAGCAGCAGGGAGTGCCGCTCGCCCCCGTCCGTGGCGTGGACCTGGATGTCGGAGACGGGTCCCCAGGGCAGGCGGCCGCCGGGGCTGCCGTCGGTCGGGAGGGTGTAGGCCCAGGCGAAGTAGGAGAAGGGCTGGCCGTGCGAGGACACGGCCAGGATGTCGCTGCGGCCGTCCTCGTCGGGCGGGGTCCAGCCGCAGACGCGGGTGTCGAGGGCGCCCCAGTAGCTCAGCCGGCGGGAGGGGCCGCCGTCGACGGGGGCGAGATGGATCTCCGGGTCGAGGCTGCGCCAGCTGGTGAAGGCGATGTGCCTGCCGTCGGGGGAGAACCGCGGGTGGCCGACGCGGGTCCGGTCGACGGTGATGCGCCAGGCCCGTCCGGGGGTCCGGCCGTCGGGGACCAGCGGGGCGACCCAGAGATCGTCCTCGGCGGCGAAGCAGAGAAGGTCGTCGTGCAGGTGCGGGAACCGGAGGTACGCGACGTCGTGACTCACCCCCCAATGCTTTCCGCGGAGGGAGGCCCTGGCAACTCGTACAGGTGATCCATGACACTCCGCCAAGCGAAACGGAACGGTTTCGTTTCGCTTGGGGTGGGGGTATGGTCTTAAGCGTACGGAACAGTTTCGCTTCGACGGGAGGCACGGACATGACCGAGGCGATGGCGGCCCGGCGTAGCCGGATCACCCCCGAGCGGCAGGCCGAACTGCACGAGGCGGTCCTCGACCTCCTGCGTGACGTCGGCTACGAGGCGCTGACCATGGACGCGGTCGCCGCCCGTACGAAGTCCAGCAAGGCCACCCTCTACCGCCAGTGGGGGAGCAAGCCGGAGCTGGTCGCCAAGGCCCTGCGCTGCACGCAGCCGGTCTCGCTGCGCGAGATCGACACGGGCAGCCTGCGCGGGGACTTCGCACGCATGGTCGAGCACTCCGACGACGCGCAGATGGCCAAGGACACCGCGCTGATGCGGGGTCTGGCCCATGCTGTCCACGAGAGCCCGGAGCTGCACAAGGCCCTGCGCGACCTGTTGGTCGACCCGGAGATCAACGGTCTCCAGGCGATGCTGCGGCGCGCGGTGGACCGGGGCGAGATCCGCCCGGACTGTCCCGCGCTCGACTTCGTACCGCACATGCTCATCGGGGCGTTCATCGCGCTCCCGCTGATCGAGGACCGTCCGGTGGACCGGGCCTTCCTCGGTGACTTCATCGACGCCGTGGTCTTCCCCGCCCTCGGCGTCTGATCCTCGACCCTCCCCGTCCCCAGCACGGCCTCCTCGCTGCTCCTGACACGCCGCTCTCGTCGTCGGGCCGGCTCTCCACGCCCTGATCCGAACCGGATCCATCCCACGACCTGAACGGGAGAACCACGACGTGGCAACCTTCCTCTACCGACTCGGCAGGGGCGCCTTCCGGCGCCGCGGCCTCGTCGCCCTCCTCTGGGTGGCGCTGCTGTTCGCCGCCGGCTTCGGCGCCGCCTCGGCCGGCGCGCCCACCTCCGGCTCCTTCTCGATACCCGGCACGGAGGCCCAGAAGGCCTTCGACCTGCTGGACAAGCGCTTCCCGGGGATGGCCGCCGACGGCGCCACCGCCCGGATCGTCATCAAGGCCCCCGAGGGCGCCAAGGTCACCGACCCCGGCCCCAAGGCCGAGGTGCAGAAGATCGTCACCGGGCTGAAGACCGGACCGGGCGCGGCGGAGATCTCCTCCGTCGCCGACCCGTACGAGGCCCAGGCCGTGAGCCAGGACGGCTCCACCGCCTACATCAGCGCCAAGTACACCGTCAGCGGCATGGAGCTGAAGGACGACACCCGCGAGGCGCTCAAGGACTCCGGCGAGGCCGCCAAGGCCGCCGGCCTGAACGTCCAGATCGGTGGCGACGCGCTGATGGCGGCCCCCGAGACGGGCTCGGGCGAGATCATCGGCATCGCGGTCGCCGCGATCGTGCTCGTCATCACGTTCGGCTCGCTGATCGCGGCCGGTCTGCCGCTGCTGACCGCCCTGATCGGTGTGGGCATCGGCGTCTCCTCCATCACCGCGCTCGCCAACGTGCTGGACCTCGGCAACACCACCGCCACCCTCGCGACGATGATCGGCCTCGCGGTCGGCATCGACTACGCCCTCTTCATCGTCTCCCGCTACCGCGTGGAGCTCGCCGAGGGCCGGGCGCGCGACGAGGCCGCGGGCCGCGCCGTCGGCACCGCCGGTTCCGCCGTCGTGTTCGCGGGTCTGACCGTGGTCATCGCCCTGGTGGGCCTGGCCGTCGTGAACATCCCGATGCTGACCAAGATGGGCTTCGCGGCCGCGGGCACCGTGGTCATCGCCGTGCTCGTCGCACTGACCCTGGTCCCGGCCATCCTCGCCTTCGCGGGCAAGAAGGTGCTGCCGGCGGGCGAGAAGAGCCGGCTGTTCGGCAAGGGCAAGCCGGCGGGCGCCGAGAAGAAGGCCAACGGCGGCACCCGCTGGGCCCGCTTCGTCCTGCGCCGCCCGGTCATGGTGCTGCTGGCCGGTGTGATCGGCCTCGGTGTCATCGCCATCCCGGCGAGCAAGCTGGAGATGGGCCTGCCGGACGACGGCGCCCAGCCGGTCTCCACCACCCAGCGCCAGGCCTACGACCTGCTGTCCGACGGCTTCGGCCCGGGCTTCAACGGCCCGCTGATGGTGGTCGTCGACGGGGACAAGGCGCTGGCCGACTCCACCGCCGACCGGATCAAGGGCCTGGACGGGGTCGTCGCGGTCACCCCGCCGACCCTCAACGAGGCCGGCGACGCCGCGGTGATCACCGTCATCCCGAAGGACCGCCCGTCCTCCACGCACACCGAGGAACTGGTCCACACGATCCGTGACGGCAGCGGGGACGACGTCCTCGTCACCGGCGCCACCGCGATGAACATCGACTTCTCGCAGAAGATGAACGACGCGCTGCTGCCCTACCTGGCGCTCGTCGTGGGCCTCGCCTTCCTGCTGCTGATGCTCGTCTTCCGCTCGATCCTGGTCCCGCTCAAGGCGGCCCTCGGCTTCCTGCTCTCGGTCGTCGCCGCCCTCGGCGCCGTCGTCGCGGTCTTCCAGTGGGGCTGGCTCGGCTCGGTCTTCGGAGTGGAGCAGACCGGTCCGATCATGTCGATGATGCCGATCTTCATGGTGGGTGTCGTCTTCGGTCTCGCCATGGACTACGAGGTCTTCCTCGTCACCCGCATGCGGGAGGCGTACGTCCACGGCGAGCGCCCGGGCCAGGCCGTGGTCACCGGCTTCCGGTACAGCGCGCGGGTCGTCGTGGCCGCCGCCGTCATCATGATCGCGGTGTTCGCGGGCTTCATCGGGGCCAGCGAGCAGATGGTCAAGATGATCGGCTTCGGTCTGGCCGTCGCCGTCTTCTTCGACGCCTTCGTGGTCCGCATGGCCATCGTCCCGGCGGTGCTCGCCCTGCTCGGGCACAAGGCCTGGTGGCTGCCGAAGTGGCTGGACCGGCTGCTGCCGAACGTGGACGTGGAGGGCGAGAGCCTGCGCAAGCACCTGGAGGGGTCCTCGGACTCCACGGAGGGACCGGACAAGGACCGCGAGCTGGTCAACGCCTGAAC
>NZ_JBSGZP010000433.1:3495-6426 GCF_053611065.1 Streptomyces sp. NPDC054840 | reverse complement strand
CTTCAGGGGGTGCGTCCGGTGCCGGCACGGGAGGGCGCTCCCCGACCCGGTTCCGCGCCCGGTCACGCCTTGAGGGCGCGCCCTGCCACGGTCAGCGCGAGGCGGCGGGGGGCCAGGGCGGACGCCGTGGCCGAGAGCCGGTTGGTGAGGCCGACGACGATGCTGGCGGGGGTCTTGCCGCGTTCCAGTGCCCGGCGCGTCGCGGTGACGACCTGGTCCGGCGTGGCCATCCGGCCCACGGCGGCGTCCCGGCTGCCGACGACATCGAAGAACTCGGTGCGGACCGGCCCCGGCGAGACGGCGAGGACCCGCAGGGAGGTGGAGCGCGTCTCGTACGCGACGGCCTCGGTGAAGTTCAGGACGAAGGCCTTCGTGGCGCCGTAGACCGCCATCGCGGGGGTCGGCTGGTAGGCGGCCGCGCTGGCGACGGTGACGAGGGCGCCCCGGCCGTCGGCCGTCAAGGCGGGCAGGAACTCTCTGGTCAGTTCCGTGACCGCGAGCACGTTGAGCCGGATCATCTCGCTGATCCGGGTGGGGTCCTCGTCGGCGAAGGGGCCGTGGGTGCCGAAGCCCGCGTTGTTGACCAGGGTGTGGACCGGTACGCCGAGTTCGTCGAGCTCCGCGCGCAGTGCCGCCGCGGCACCGGGCCGGGCGAGGTCCGCGGCGATCGGGCGGGCCTTGACCCCGTAGCGGCGCTCCAGGTCCGCAGCCAGCTCCTCCAGCCGGTCGACGCGCCGGGCGACGAGGACGACGTCCGCTCCCCGCTGCGCCCACTGCCGGGCGCACTCCACACCGAGGCCTGCACTCGCCCCGGTGATCAGGGCTGTGGTTCCGCGGTATGTCATAGACATGGGTCGGCGCTCCGTTCCAGGACTCCGGTCGATGGTCGATACTGAATGTAGACAGAGCAAACATTGTTGTCAATGACAACATCGAAGGAGGAGATCGCCTTGGCCGACGCCGATGCGCCCTATCACCACGGCAATCTCAGGGAGGCCCTGCTGGCACGCGCGGAAGACGTGCTGGCGACCTCGGGGGCGGACAGCCTCTCCCTCCGCGCCCTCGCACGGGACCTCGGTGTCAGCCACGCGGCGCCGGGCCGCCACTTCCGCGACCGCCAGGCACTGCTGGACGCGCTCGCCGTGGGCGGCTTCACCCGCCTCAACGAACGCCTCCGGGCTGCCGTCGGCGACACCGGGCCCGTCGCCACCCGACTCGCCGGGATGGGCCGCGCGTACATCGGCTTCGCCGTCGCGCACGCCCCGTTGCTGAGCCTGATGTTCACGGCCAAGCACGCCGACCGGTCCAGCGCCGAACTCCGCGAGCTCGGCCACCAGAGCCTGGAGATCGCCGCCGAACTGATCGCCCTCGCCCAGCGGGAGGGCGTCGTACGGGCGGGCGACCCGGCCCGGCTCGCCCAGGTCGCCTTCTCCGTGGTGCACGGCCTCGCGGCCCTGGCCGTCGGCTCCCTCCTCGACGACACGCCGCTGGAGGAGGCGACCGAGCTCGCACTCGACGTCCTGCTCACCGGCCTCGGCGCGGTCGGCCCCGGTCCGCGCTCCTGAGGGCTGTCCCGTCACCCCCGGCGGGCGCACGACTCTCGAAGACCTTCAGGTAGAGGACGGGGACAGCTACGGCACCTCGCCGCGTTGTCGGAGCGCCCGCGTACGACCGGCGCGAGGACACCCCTCCGCCGTGCGGCGCACCGCATCTGACGTCGTGCGCCGACCCACCGGCGCGATCACGGGACAGCCCTTAGCGCATTTCCGTCCCGGGCGCCACCGGCGGACAAAGGGGTGCGGCCGGAACCGATCGGAACGCGCGCGCGCATTCCCGCGCGGCGAGCGCGGTCGGCAGGCCGCCGACCTCCTGTTACACCGATACGGACCGTGTGCGGGCCCCTTTTCTCGTCGAAATCCGACGCCATCGATGGCGCATAACGGTTCCTCCGGTCCGATGAACTCCAACGAAAGCCCACGTGAGGCAAGTTGGACGTAGTTATGCTCCCGCCCACCGGTCAGAAGGCCCCCCCTTTCGATAGCTCGAGGACGCCGATGGAGCAAAGAGGTACTCCCCCCCAAAGTCCCCACCCCGTGGGAAGAGCAAGCCGGTTACTGCCCGCGATCGCGGTCGTGGGCGCCGCCTGCCTGGCAGGGGCGCTCGCCACCTCCTCGGCACCGCTCGGCACCGTCCTGATCGCCGTCGCCGCCGTGTGCGCCGCCGCGGTCCTCGTCGAAGCGAGACGGCGCGGCCGCGCGCTCGCCGCCGGGCGCGCCGAGGTCGCGGCCCTCCAGCACACCTTGGCCCGGCAGGAGATCGAGGCGGCCCGGCTGTCCCGGACGGTGCTGCCCGAGGCCATCGAGCGACTACGCAAGGGCGAGCTGGCCGAGGAGGTGCTGACCGCCCTGGGAGGGCGCGGCGGCCACGGCAGCCGCTGGGGTGACGACGAGGCCCTGACCCCGCGCTTCAGAGCCGCCCTCCAGGCCGTGCTGGCCCACGTCATCGACGCGGTCGACAACGAGGAGAGCCTTCGCGACTCGGCACAGCGTGCCTTCGTGAACGTCGCCCGGCGCGTGCAGGCGATCGTCCATCAGCAGGCCCACGAGATGCGTGAGATGGAGGACCGGCACGGCAGCAACCCGGACGTGTTCGGCGATCTTCTGCGGCTCGACCACGGCACCGCTCTGATCGGCCGGCTCGCCGATTCCATCTCGGTCCTCGGCGGTGCCCGCCCCGGCCGCCAGTGGAGCAGGGCCGTCACCCTGTACAGCGTGATGCGCGGTGCGATGTCGAGGATCATCGACTATCAGCGCGTGGAGCTCCACTCCGTCTCCGAGGTCGCCGTCGTCGGTCCGATCGTGGAACCGCTGATCCACACCCTGGCGGAGCTGCTGGACAACGCCACCCGGTACTCGCCGCCGCACACCCGGG
>NZ_JBSGZP010000433.1:0-3485 GCF_053611065.1 Streptomyces sp. NPDC054840 | reverse complement strand
GTCGGGCATCGCCGTGGAGATCGAGGACGGCGGCTTGAGCATGAGCGAGGAGGCCCGCAGCCGGGCGGAGAAGATGCTCGCGCAGGCGCAGTCCGGCATCGACCTCAACGACCTGGGTGAGACGCCGAGGCTGGGTCTGGCGGTGGTCGGCCGCCTGGCGCAGGCGTACGGGTTCCAGGTGTCCCTGCGCTCGTCCGCGTACGGCGGTGTCCGCGCCGTGGTCATCGTGCCGCAGCACCTGATCACCACGGCCTCCTCCGCGACCGGCCTCGCCCACGGCATCGGCTCCTCCTCGGGACCCAGGGCCGTGGCCGCCACACCGCGCGAGCACCCCTTCGAGCGCTCGTCGGCGGGCGTGGGCGTGCCCCGGCCGGCTCCGGCGCCCAGGCCGTCGCCCGTCGGCGCGGGCCAGCCGGAGGCCGCCGCGCGGACCGCGACCGGCCTGCCGCAGCGACGCCGGAAGGACCGTGTGGCCACCTCCGAAGCCCGGCCGGCCCCGGAGCCCCGGTCGGCGGACGACGGTGGCCCCGGAATGTGGCTGGAGGCGTTCCACAGCGGTCTGTCCGGCACGCCCGGCCACGAGGCGCCGGGCACCGAAGGCACGTCGGGTTCAGCCACCAAGGGGGCGTAAGCAATGATGACTCAGCGAATCAGCAGCATGGACTGGATGCTCAAGGACCTGGCCGCCGGAGTGCCGCAGACGCGGCACGTGATCGTACTGTCCGCGGACGGGCTCTGCGTGGCGCAGTACGGGGCCGAGACCGACACCGCCGACCGCCTGGCGGCGGCCTGCGCGGGCCTGCAGAGCCTGGCCGGCGCGGTGGCCGCGGAACTGCCCCGATCCGAGGGCAGGATGCGCCTGGTCGTGATCGAGATGGACGGTGGGTTCTTCTACCTGATGGCCGCCGGCGACGGCTCCTACCTCGCGGTCCTCGCCGACGAGGGCGTGGACGCGGGCCTGATGGGCGCGCAGATGCGCAACCTGGTGACCCGAATGGGGGACCACCTGAGCAGCCCGCCCCGACATGACGGGCAGCCCGCGTGAATGAGCCACCCCCAAGCTGGGAGGACAGCAGTCCCGAACGGCTCTACGTCATCACCGGCGGACGCAGTGGACCCTCCACCGCCGTCCATCTGGACCTCGTGACCTTAGTCGTGGCCAAAGGGTCCGCCCGGCCCGAGATGCAGCCCGAGCAGGCGACCATCCTGCGGATGTGCCAGTCACCGCTGTCGGTGGCCGAGATCGCCGCGTACGCGGGCCTGCCCGTGAGCGTCGTCACCGTGCTGGTCGGGGACCTGATGGCCGCTCAGCGCGTGTACGTACGCCCGCCCGTTCCCGCCGCGCAGCTACCCGACCTTGCTCTGATCGAGGCAGTGATCGATGGACTTCAGAAGCTCTGACCCGCCCGCCGGGCCACGCCCGGCGGACGTACTCCCGCAGACGGCCGCGGCCGCCGTGAAGGTCGTCATCGTCGGGGGATTCGGCGTGGGCAAGACCACGATGGTCGGTGCGGTCAGCGAGATCAAGCCGCTGACGACCGAGGAGACCATGACCAGGGCCGGCGTCGGCGTCGACGACACCTGGGGTGTGGACCGCAAGATCACCACCACCGTCGCCATGGACTTCGGCCGCATCAGCATCAACGACGAGCTCGTCCTGTACCTGTTCGGGACACCTGGCCAGGAGCGTTTCTGGTTCCTGTGGCGCGGGCTCTTCGAGGGCGCGCTCGGAGCGGTCGTACTCGTCGACACCCGCCGCCTGGAGATCAGCTTCGATGTCATCGGACGGCTGGAGGAGCGGGGCGTCCCCTTCGTCGTGGCCGTCAACTCCTTCCCCGGCGCGCCCGAGCATCCACTGGAGGAACTGCGGCAGGCCCTCGATCTGCCCCCCGGCGTCCCGATCCTCGTCTGCGACGCCAGACGGCGGGATTCGTCCCGCGATGTCCTGCTGACCCTCATGCGCTACCTGCACTCCCAGGCAGCCACCCAGGAGGCAATGTGAGCACCACCCCCACCCCACCGCCCGAGTGCCCCGCCCACGCCGCTGCGGCGACCTCGGGAGGCCTCTACCGCCTCCATGGGGCGGAGGCCCAGGCCGATCCCCTCGCGTTGTACGAGAAGCTGCGGGCCGAACACGGGCCGGTGGCCCCCGTGCTGGTGAGCGGTGACCTCCCGGCCTGGCTGGTCCTCGGCCACCGGGAGAACCTGGACGTGGCGCGCACGTCCTCGCGCTTCGCCCGCGACCCGCGGGGCTGGCGCGACATGAGGGAGGGCCGGGTGCCGGCCGACACGCCGCTCGGTCCCATGGTCTCCTGGGTTCCGGTGTGCAACTTCACCGACGGGCCCGTCCACGAGCGCCTGCGCTCGGCCGTGGTGGAGTCCCTGGAGCGCTTCGACAAGCGCGGCATCCGCCGCTACGTGACCCGCTTCGCCAACCAGCTCGTCGACCAGATCGCGGGTGAGGGGTACGCCGACCTTGTGCCGGCCTTCTCCGACCAGCTGCCGATGCTGGTCATGACCCAGCTCATCGGAGCGCCCGACGAGCACGGCCCCCTGCTGGTCAACGCGGCGCGCGACATGCTCCAGGGCACCGAGACGGCCCTCCAGAGCGACCGCTACGTCACCGCCACGCTGGAACACCTGGTCGTGGAGCGCAAGGCCAGGCCTGTGCGCGACCTTGCCTCCTGGCTGATCGAGCACCCCGCGAACCTGAGCGACACCGAGGTGCTGATGCACCTGCGGGTCGTGCTGATCGCGGCCTACGAGACCACCGCCAACCTGATCGCCAACACGTTGCGTACGGTACTGACCGACCCGCGCTTCCGGGCCAGCCTCTCCGGAGGCCACATGACGCTGCCCGACGCCCTGGAGCAGGTCCTGTGGGACGACCCGCCGATCAACACGATCATCGGGCGCTGGGCCACCGGTGACACCCTGCTCGGCGGCCAGCAGGTGAAGGCCGGCGACATGATCCTGCTCGGGCTGGCCGCGGGCAACGCCGACCCGCAGATCCGGCCGGATCCCGAGGCCTCCGTCCACGGCAACCGTTCCCACCTGGCGTTCAGCAGCGGCCCGCACGAGTGCCCGGGCCAGGACATCGGCCGCGCCATCGCGGACACCGGCATCGAGGTCCTGCTGGACCGGCTGCCCGACCTCCAGCTGGCGGTCGACGCGAGTGAACTGCAGTGGCGCGGCACCCTCATGTCACGCCACCTGCTGTCCCTGCCGGTACGGTTCGCCCCGCGCTCCGTGCCGAACGCGCAGCCCCAGGCCGAGCAGCCTTCCGGGCACCCCGAGCACGCGTTCGTCCCGCCGCAGCCGACGGCAGCGCCCGTGGTCCCGGGTCGCCGGCGCCGCGGGGTGAGCTGGTGGCGGCGGCTGCTCGGCATCGGCTGACGGCCTTCTCGGTCGTGTCCGCGAAGTAGGGCCGCGGGCCCGGGGGGCGCCTCCCAGCGGTAGCCGGGGGAGAGAGACTTCGACGACAG
>NZ_JBSGZP010000432.1:0-6442 GCF_053611065.1 Streptomyces sp. NPDC054840 | reverse complement strand
GATCTCCAGCATGGCCAGGCCCGCGACGGTGGCCAGGATGGCCGTTTCGATGACCTTGTTGCCGTCGCGTTCGTACATCGCCTTCGGCTCGTCCCGGTAGAGCGGGACCTCGGAGTCGGCGGGCGGGTCGAGGATGACGGCGCGGGAGATGACGAGCAGGCCCTTGGCGTTGGCCGCCTTGACCGCGTCCCAGGTGACACCCGCGCCGCCGACCTTGACCAGGTAGGTGTCGTCGGGGGACACCGTGCGGCCGCCGGACTCCGCCACCGCCTTGTTCAGGGGGGCGATCAGCGTCCCGGGTGGGGCGATGATCTCGGGACGTTCGAGTTCGTCCGGCAGCTCGTAGGCGCCGACGATCTTGTACGGGGAGGTGGCGCCGCGCGGGGTGACCGAGGAGCCGACGAAGAGGCCGGAGTCCCTCAGGAAGGCCCGGGTGGCCATGACCTCGCCCGGGCTCCCGGGCAGCCGGCCGCGGTCGAGTGTGATCATGCCCTGCACGAGCGGGCTGTGCGCGTCGAGTTCGCGCAGGTGGGTGTCGAGCAGTCCGTGCGTGGTGCGGACCTTGGCGTAGCCGCCGCTGTCCTTGAGGATCTGGGCCCCGGCCGGGAGCGCGGTCTCCACCGGTTCCGGCTTCTCCCGCGAGGACTTCGAGGGGTCGTACTCCTTGTAGCCGCCGACGGGCGCCGAGGCCGTTCCGTCGGGGCTCTGGTTGATGGCCCCGGACATGTACGAGGCGTTCACCCGGGCGTCGGCGGCGCCGATCATCCGGGAGAGCGACTGCTCGGTGGAGAGTTCGGCGCTGCGCAGCGTGAGGTCGGCGGCGCTCACTCCGACGATCGGCAGGGCGAGCATCGCGAGGACGAGGGAGCTGCGGCCCTTGGCGCGCCAGGCGTCGCGCCGGGCTATGCGCAGGGCCGCGATCCAGGAGTGGTACCAGCCTTGGAGCGCTGTGGTCACTGGCCGGCCGCCTGCCCGGAGAGGAGGGAGTCGGCGTGGCTGCGCAGGGTCTCGTCGACCACGCTGCCGTCGCGCAGGAAGACCACGCGGTCGGCCCAGGCGGCGAACCGGGGCTCGTGCGTGACGAGGATCCCGGCGGCGCCCGCGTCGCATCGGGCGCGCAGCAGGGCGAGGACGGACTCGCCGGTCTCGGAGTCGAGGGCGCCGGTCGGCTCGTCGGCGAGGACCAGGCGGCGGTCGCCCACGAGGGCGCGGGCGATGGCCACGCGCTGCTGCTGGCCGCCGGACATCTCGTCGGGGAACCGGTCGGCGAGCTGGCCGAGGCCCATCTCCTCCAGCGCGGCGACCGCGCAGGCGCGGGCCTTGCGGGCGGAGATCCCGTCGAGTTCCCGGGGCAGAGCCAC
Organism: Streptomyces sp. NPDC054840; assembly: GCF_053611065.1. Classification (NCBI taxonomy): domain Bacteria; kingdom Bacillati; phylum Actinomycetota; class Actinomycetes; order Kitasatosporales; family Streptomycetaceae; genus Streptomyces; species Streptomyces sp. NPDC054840. The sequence goes on along the minus strand of NZ_JBSGZP010000432.1, from coordinate 5,081 downwards.
GTTCTCGGCGGCGGTGAGGGCCGGTATCAGGTTGTAGTCCTGGAAGACGTACCCGATGCTGCGGCGGCGCAGGGCGGCCAGCTGCTTGCGGCTGGCGGCGGTGATGTCGGTGCCCTCGACGATCACCCGGCCGCCGCTCGGGGTGTCGAGGCCGCCCGCGAGGGTGAGCAGCGTGGACTTGCCGGAGCCGGAGGGGCCCATGACGGCGACGAGTTCGCCGGGGAACACGGAGAGGTTGATCCCGCGCAGGGCGTGCACCTCGGTGGCGCCGCTGCCGTGCGTGCGGACGAGTTGGTCCAACTGCAGTACGGGCTGCTGGGACCGGGGCTGGTCAGGCATGGAGTGTCCCCCCTGGAACGGTGGTTCAGCCACGACGCGTACGAGCGGTACGACGGGGCCGGGTGATGGGCGGGGCCGGGGTCTCGGCTGTGGCGGCCTGGGGTGGTTCGGGTTCCGCGGCTCTCCGGTCGGCCGTCTGGGAGAGCCGGACGAGCCGGGCTTCGCAGTGGTCGAGCCAGCGGGCCTCGGCCTCGGTCTGGAAGATCAGCTGTTCCAGGACGAGCAGCCAGGCCACGTCGTCGCGCTCGCGGGACCGGCCGCTCTCGACGGCGGCGAGCGCCGTGGCCTTGAGCCGGGTGTAGTCCTGCATCGCCTTGATCGTGGCGTGGCGCTGGGACTGGATGACGGCGCGGATGTCCACGCCGGGGGCGCCCACGGCCATGGCGAGCTTGATGGACAGCTCGTCGCGGGGCGGGTTGGCCCGGTCGACGGGGCGCTCGTACCACTGGTGCAGTTCGGCGCGCCCGGCGTCGGTGATGGCGTGGAGGGTGTGGCCGGCGGCGTCCTCGCCGCCGGGGGCGACGAGGCCGTCCCGTTCGAGCCGGGCGAGGGTCGTGTACACCTGCCCGACGTTGAGCGGCCAGGTGGAGCCGGTGCGGGATTCGAACTCGGTGCGTAGCTGGGAGCCGTACCGAGGGCCCCGTTCCAGCAGGGCCAGGAGCCCGTGACGGATCGACATACTCGGTATATATACCGAGTATGTTCACGCGCTGCAACCATCCTGAGGTGTACGCCGCAGGGGGGACGCCGCGCCCGGAGCGGCGTGGCCGGGCCGCTCAGATCCCGCGGCGCAGCCGCACTCCGAGGTAGCCGAGACCGAGGCCCATCAGGGCGAATCCGGTACCGAGCGGCAGTATGTGCGCGGCCAGGTCGGCGGCCCGGTCGTTGGTTCCGGTTCCGAGGGCGGTGACGACCGCCGACGGCGGGCTCGGGGTGGAGGCGGCGCTGGTGCTGGTGCTGGTGCTGGTGGTCCGCCGGGGAGTGGGCTCGGTGCGCGGGCGGACCGGCAGCAGGGGCCGGGAGGCCACCACCAGTTCCGGGTTGGGGGGCTCGCCCACCGGCCGCCCGGGGCGCTGGCGGCCGACGCCGGCGACGCTGCCGGCCAGCTTCTCGTAGGGGTCGTCGTCGGGCGGGACGGGCGCGGCGACGTGCCGGGGCGAGGTGAGCAAGGGGCCGGCGTAGGCGGAAGCGGCGGGCGCGAGCGCGGCGGTGGCCAGGGCCGCGCAGACCAGCCAGTGCGGCGGGCGGAAGCCTTGGATCACGGGGGGCCCCTCCCGTCCCGAGCCACGAGCTGCTCGCTGCGCGTCAAAGATATGCGCCCAGATTTACATAGTGGAGCAAAAGCGGCATCCCGGACGCCCCATCGGGGTGCCCGGGATGCCGGTGTGTCAGACCGCGGCGCCTGCCGCGCCGCCGCGTGGCCGTCTTCGCCGCGCTATTCGGGGTTACCGGTCGACACGGTCAGCGTGTACTCCACGTTCTCCTTGTCGATCTTGTCGCCGGCGGCCGGGGTCTGGAACAGCACCGTGTCCTTGCCGTACACGGCTTCGTCCTTCGACACGATCTTGTACCTGCCGCCCGAGGCCTGGATGCACTCCTTCACGGAGAGCAGGTTCTTGTACTTGAGGTCCGGCGCCATGTACTTGCCGGCCTCGCTGTAGTGCTTCACCGGCTCCGTGCACCTCTTCGGGTCGATCGTGCGCGTGGTGTCCGGCCCCTTGAACCCGGCCTTGGCGGAGGCGCTGGCCGACGTGGAGGCCCCCGGGTCCGCGGTCGTGCCCTTGTCCTTGTCGCCGTCCATCGAGAGCGCGGCGATCAGCCCACCGACGGCCAGCACCGCCACCGCGACCGCGCCCACCAGCACCGGCATGTTCCGCTTGCCGCCGCCGGACGCCGCGGTCGTGCCCGTCGAGGCCGGGGAGATCGTGTACGGGGGCGGGGTCTGGGGCCCGTACTGCTGCTGCGGCGCGGGCGTGTGCGGGTAGGCGTAGCCGCCCTGCGCGTGCTGCTGCGGAGCCGGCGTCGGCGCGTACGGGGCCGGCGTCGGGGCGTGCGGAGCCTGGTACGGCTGCTGCACCGACTGCGGGGGCGCCTGGTACCCGGACTCCACCGGCGGGAACACGGCCGAGGCCACGCCCGCGCCGCTGCTCAGGGGCCCCTGACCCTGGACGATGACCGGCGCCCCGGTCTGCCCGGAGCCCAGCACCCGTGCGACCTCGTCGCCCATGGCCGCGGCCGTGGGGAAACGCTCGTTCGGGTTCTTCTTCAGGGCCCGCGCCACCAGCGCGTCCATCGCCGGGGTCAGCGACCGGTTGACGGAGGACGGGGCGACCGGCTCCTCCTGCACATGGGCGTACGCGATGGCCAGCGGCGAGTCCGCGTCGAACGGGATCCGCCCGGTCAGCAGCTGGAACAGCATGATGCCGACCGAGTAGAGGTCGGAACGGGCGTCGACCCCGCGCCCCAGCGCCTGCTCCGGCGAGAGGTACTGGGGGGTGCCGACGACCATGCCGGTCTGCGTCATCGAGGTGACCCCCGACTGCATGGCGCGGGCGATGCCGAAGTCCATCACCTTGACCACGCCACGCTTGTTCACCATGACGTTGCCGGGCTTGATGTCGCGGTGGACGAGCCCCATCTCGTGGCTGGTCTCCAGCGCGGCCAGCACATCGGCCGTCACCTTCAGCGCCTTGTCGGCCGGCATGGCCCCGTACTGGCGGATGTCCTCCTCCAGCACCGAGCCCAGCGGCCGGCCCTCCACGTACTCCATGACGATGTACGGCATCACCGCGCCGTCGCCCGCGGCCGCGCCGCCGAACGTCACTTCACCCTCGCCGGTGTCGAATACCGAGACGATGTTCGTGTGCGACAGTTTCGCTACAGCCTGCGCCTCGCGGCGGAACCGCTCGCGGAAGGACTGCTCGCGGCCGAGGTCGCTGTGCAGCGTCTTGATGGCGACCTGCCGGTCGAGGGCCGAGTCGTACGCCAGGTACACGGACGCCATGCCGCCCGCGCCGAGCAAGTCCCTTAGCTGGTAACGGCCACCGGCCAGAGAGCCGCCCGCGTACTGGCCCTGAGTGCCGTCCTGGCTCATGACTGTTGCTTCCCCTCGGGATGTGTCCCCACGCCGCTGGCCGGGCGCATATGGCGCCCAGTCTGCCCGAGGGCAAGCACACGTCAAGCCAGGTGCCCGTTCCGTGACCACACGTGCACAGGCAGCCTTGTCCGAACGGTGACCGGTTCCGAGGCTGTAGCGTTCACCGGAGCACCGACGAAGAGGACGACCGCTGAGCGGCGGCCGAGAGATACGACGGCGAGGACTGATGGCACCCGAACCCGATGGAAACGGCGCCGGGATGACCGATGGTCCTGAGCACTGGGGCGCCGGCGGCCTGGTGGGAGACGGCCGTTACCGGATGACGCACCGGCTGGGCCGCGGCGGCATGGCCGAGGTGTTCGCCGCCGAGGACGTGCGCCTCGGCCGCACGGTCGCCGTGAAGCTGCTGCGCGCGGACCTCGCCGAGGACCCGGTGTCCAAGGCACGGTTCACCCGCGAGGCGCAGTCCGTCGCCGGACTCAACCACCATGCCGTCGTCGCCGTGTACGACTCGGGCGAGGACCGGGTCGGCCCGACCACCGTGCCGTACATCGTCATGGAGCTCGTCGAGGGCCGCACCATCCGCGACCTCCTGCTCAGTGCCGAGGCCCCGGGCCCCGAGCAGGCGCTCATCATCACCTCGGGCGTGCTCGAAGCCCTCGCGTACTCGCACCAGCACGGCATCGTGCACCGCGACATCAAGCCCGCGAACGTCATCATCACCGAGAACGGTGCGGTCAAGGTGATGGACTTCGGCATCGCCCGCGCCCTGCACGGCGCCCAGTCGACGATGACCCAGACGGGCATGGTCATGGGCACCCCGCAGTACCTGTCGCCCGAGCAGGCCCTCGGCAAGGCCGTCGACCACCGCTCCGACCTGTACGCGACCGGCTGCCTGCTCTACGAACTGCTCGCGCTGCGACCCCCCTTCACCGGCGAGACCCCGCTGTCGGTGGTCTACCAGCACGTCCAGGACGCCCCGGTGCCGCCCTCGCAGCTGCCGGAGGGCCGTCATCTCCCGCAGGAGCTCGACGGCCTGGTCATGCGCGCCCTCGCCAAGGACCCGGACGACCGGTTCCAGAGCGCCGAGGAGATGCGCGGGCTGGTCCAGTACGCGCTGCAGATGCTGCACGACCAGGGGCCGAACACCGGCACCTGGAGCACCGGTCCGGTCACCATGACCCTGCCGCACGGGCGGGGCGGCGCCGCCCCCACCACGGCCATGCCCCTCCCCGGGAGCGGCGGCCAGCAGCAGTACGGGGCGCACGCCTCGACCTCGCAGTTCCAGCAGCCGATGGTGCCGTCGCTGAACCCGGACGACGGCTCGGCCTTCCCCGGCGGCCACGGCCAGGCCGGCAACGGCGGCTACGACGGGTACGACGGCTACGACGACCGCGGCGGCAGCCGCTGGAAGGCCTGGCTGTTCGCGGTCCTCGCGATCGTCGCGGTCATGGGCGGCGTGGCCTACGCCGTCAACACCGTGGGCAAGGGCGAGAAGAAGAAGCCGGAGACCACCCAGAGCACCCCGGGCGGCCAGCCGAGCCAGTCCGCCGCCCCGAACGTCTCCCAGCCGCCGCAGACCCAGGACAACACCCCGGCCACCAACGACAATTCGCCCCTGCCGACCCGCAGTCGGACGCAGACT